>CALUSD010000148.1 GCA_944323295.1 uncultured Bacteroidales bacterium
CATGGCGGCAAAGCCAGGTCTCCGTATCGGCAGGAAGAATGACGGACAGGATGCCAGATTCGGTCAGATGCCCGGCAGCGAAATCGATGAGTTCCCGGTATGACAATGTATCGGTGTGGCGGGCGGCATTGCGTCTCAGGTCCGGAGCCTGGAGAGAGAGGTCATAATACGGCGGATTCGAGAAAATATGGTCGAATTCATACGGCAGGCTCTGCGGCTGTGCGTTTTCCACCGGAAAAATCGGACATCTGCAGGAAGAATCCGTCTCTGCAAACGAGGACTGGCCTGTACGGGCAGGATGAATGAATTGGACAAGTCTGTCCAGAGGACAATGCAAGGCTGTCAAGATCGACGGCCATGGGGAATTCGCAAAATTCAGCGCAGCTTCACGGGCGGACGGACCGTCGATGTCTATGGCGAGAATCCTGCATTGCACCGCATCCTGCCCGAAATCCGATATGGCAGGAACTGTCTCAGGCAGGGATTCAGGAACAGAACGGCAATGCATGTCCGAAATACGTTGGGCAGCCATCAGGGCAATCGTTCCCGTACCGGTCCCGACATCGAGCATGGACCTGTCGCCGGGACGGACAGACATCAGCGCGCCGAGCAGCACGCCGTCGGTGTTTACCTTCATGGCCGACTCTGTATTCTCGACAGAAAAACGACGGAATCTGAAAACACCCATAATAACGACTGTTAGACGAAAAGGCCGTCACGCATGAACAGGCTGCGGTCGCACATGGATGCCAGCTCCGGATCGTGGGTCACAATGACGATGGTCTGCCCCAACTCGTCTCTCAGCCTGAAAAACAGGCTGTGCAAATCTTTTTTGGTGGCACTGTCCAAATTTCCTGAAGGCTCGTCGGCGAAAATCACCGCAGGATGATTTATCAATGCACGCGCTATGGCCACCCGCTGCTGTTCGCCGCCGGAAAGTTCCGAAGGCTTGTGCCCGGCCCGTTCGGACAGACCGAGGTCGGCAAGCAGGGATAAGGCTTCCGCTCTTGCCTCACGGGAAGATTTTCCGCCGATCAGTGCCGGAATCATGATATTTTCCAAAGCCGTAAATTCCGGAAGAAGATGATGGAACTGGAATACGAAACCTATCCTTGTGTTCCGGAACAGGGAAAGCAGGCGGCTGTTCAGACCCAGGACATTCACCCCGTCTATAAGCAAAGTGCCAGAATCGGGAGTAGACAATGTCCCGAGAATCTGCAGGAGGGTAGTCTTTCCGGCACCGGATGCCCCCATTATCGAAAGCACCTCCGACTTTCCGACCGTCAGGTCGACGCCTTTCAGTACTTTCAGTTTTCCGAAAGACTTCTCTATTCCCTTTGCTTCGATGATATTCTCCATTTTGCTGAGTTTTTCCTAATAGAACAAAGGTAATAAAGATAATGAATATAATGAGGCAGCTATTACTTTTCAGCCAAAGAAAACAGGAATTCGAGACCGCCGCCCTTTCTGTTCAGAGCACGGATATCCCCTTTATGGAATGCTATGGCATTGCGGACGATCGACAGTCCGAGACCGGATCCGCCGTCATCCCGCGTACGCCCCTCGGAAACGCGGTAAAACCGTTCGAAAATTTTCGAAAGATGCTCTTCCGGCACCCCCTTGCCCGTATCGTAATATGAGAAATGACAATATCCGTCGCCTTTTGCATAGCACTCGACATGGATTTTAATCTCCCTGCCACCGTATTTGAGGCTGTTTTCCATCAGATTTCTGAACACTGCATAGATAAGGCTCGCATTGCCATTGACCGACAAGGTCGGGTCAAGAACATTTTCCACCAAGATTCCAGCCTCGTCGAGACGGCTCCTGAACTCGTCCGATACTTCATCCACGACATTCTTCAGCAGGACTTTCTCCTTGTGCAGCTGCTCCGGGGCCTCCTCTATCTTGGTGATCAGGCCGATATCGCGGATCATGTCCGACAGCCTCATCACCTGCACGTATGCCCTGTCCAAGAACATGTTCCGCCTCTCAGACGAGATATCCTTGCACACGGTCAGCGTCTCCAAATATCCCCGGATACTGCTCACAGGCGTTCTCAGCTCATGTGCGATATTGTTCGTCATCTGCTGCTTCATCACCCTGTTTTTCTCCACGTCGGTCACATCGTTGACAGACATTTCGCACCCGTTGTCCGGATATACGAGGACCTGCAGGGTGTAAACCCTACCTCCCCTGTTCACATTGTACTGGAAAACAGGCACATTCTCGACTCTCGAATCCGTATTTCTCGCCACGAACTCCGCCGCAGGACGGAAAATCTCATTGTCCCACAACGTATCTAAATCCGGAGTAGGACGATCCAGCATGAGATTCACGAATTGCACGAAACGTGCATTCGCATAAACCTTTTTCTTTTCCTGCGAAAATATCGCAATGCCGCCGTCATAATAATGCAGATGCAGCAGAAGCCGCTCTTTTTCAAGAGCAATGGTCTGATTGCTCTGCTCCAACCGGCGGTAGCTCTCGAGCATCTGGTTTCCTATGTCGCCCAATTCGGAATCCGGGAAAGACATGCTCTCATAATCCACTTTCCCCTGCTCGGCAGCCTCTGCGAAACGATGCAGTCTCGAAACGCCGTCCCCGAATTTGTCCGCAAGGAAAATCACGAAGAACAATGCCACGAGAAATACCAGAACCACCAAAAGAATAAACACGGAATCGGGCCTCAGGGCTTTTTTCACGTCGTATTCGAAAGGCAGCGCCATCCTCACGACGTACCCTCCGTATGATTTGGCAAAATAAAAATAGTTTATGCCTACGCTGTCGGATTTTCTGATGGAAGAGCCTCCGCTCTTGTCTCTGATGGCAGTCTTCACTTCCGGGCGTGTACCATGGTTGTCCAATGCTTCCGAATCTTCGACCGAATCGTATATGACAGCGCCGCTTTTATCTATGACCGTCACCCTCAGCTCCGGAGGGAACAAAGATACAGTGGACGCATAATCGTCGGAATTCGCGATGATGTCGGCATAGCAGGACAGCCTGTCCTGCAACATCAGTTTCCGGCTGTTCTTGTCGCTCCTGAACTGAAAAAATATCAGAAGTATGGCAAAAACCACGAAAACTCCGGCAAAATATGCCAGCAGCTGCCTTTTATAAGATCTTCTTTTTACCTTTTTATTCATAACCGTCGGTTACTACAGCATTGTCCCGGACGGGACATCATGATTTTATTCATCCGCATTCATGGAATATCCGTAGCCGGACCTGTTGGTAAGATAGCTCTTGCATTCTCCGAGCTTGCTTCTGATTCTCGCGATATGCACATCCACCGTCCTGTCAAGCACATACGGGGCATCCTCCCAGAGCTCGTCTATCATTTCCTCCCGGGAATAGATTCTGCCCGGGTGCGAAGCCAGCAAGGTCAGGATTTCCAGCTCTTTTTTCGGCAGGACCACAGCCACACCGTCCACATACACCATTTTCCGTGCGACATCTATTCTGAGCTTGCCGAGCACGATTTCCTGCTGCGTCCTCTCTGGCTTGACCGAGGAACTGCGCTTGAGGACCGCCTTGACACGAGCCAGCACCTCGTTTATTGAAAACGGCTTGGGAATATAATCGTCGCCGCCTGCGGAAAATCCCGTCAACAGATCGTTTTCGGCACTGCGGGCAGTAAGAAAGATAATCGGTACCGTATCGTGCTTTTCCTTTCGGAGAATCTCGGCCATTTTGAAGCCCGACATGCCTTCCATCATCACATCCAAGAGGATAAGGTCGACATTCCGGTCACATATTTCAAGCGCAGCTTCGGCCGAAGCTACGGCAACGACTTCGTATCCCGCATTTTCCAAATTGAACTGCAGGATTTCCCGGATATCCGGCTCGTCGTCCACAATCATTATCTTTTTCTTTTCCATAATAAAACAAGGTACGGCACAAAGGTATATCTTTTCACCTTTCCGGCTTTTAAAGATAATGTAAAATATTTGTTAAGAAATTTTGTAACAATATTTTAACATTTCCGCAACAGAATACCAACATCCGGGACGTATTTTTGTCGCGAAAATTCTATCAGTCATAAACTATGGATTGGATCTATTTGGGATTTGTAATATTCCTGTTCATCCTTGCAGTTTCCGACCTTTGGGTAGGAGTCAGCAACGACGCTGTAAACTTTCTCAATTCAGCTATCGGCGCAAAAGTCGCCAAATTCAGAACCATCATCATCGTAGCCGCTACAGGCGTATTCCTCGGAGCCATCATGAGCAACGGAATGATGGACATCGCCCGGCACGGGATTTTCCGGCCGGAACAGTTCGCATTCAATGAGCTCATGTACATTTTCTTGGCCGTCATGGTCACGGACATCATCCTTTTGGACGTGTTCAACTCCCTCGGGATGCCGACATCCACTACGGTTTCCATGGTATTCGAGCTGCTCGGCGCCACATTCGCATTAGCGATAATCAAAATGGCGGGAGACGACACCGGACTCGGATTCGCGGACTACATGAACACGGAGAAAGCCCTGTCTGTCATCATGGCCATCTTCGTATCGGTAGCCATCGCATTCGTGTGCGGAAGTCTCATCCAGTATATCGCCCGCCTGATTTTCAGTTTCGACTTCCACAAGGGACTCACCTGGAAAATCGGCATCTACGGCGGTATCGCCACGACGGCCATCGTGTATTTCATGCTTTTCAAGGGCACCAAGGACCTCGCATTCATGACAGACGACGTCAAGACATGGATTTCAGACCACACCTGGCTGCTTCTCGGAGGCTGCTTAGTCTTTTTCACCATATTGATGCAGGTGCTGCATTTCCTGAAAGTCAATGTATTCAAGGTCATCGTCCTGATAGGTACGTTCGCGCTTGCCATGGCTTTCGCAGGAAACGACCTGGTGAACTTCATCGGTGTTCCGTTAGCAGGTTTTTCATCTTACCAGGACTATATGGCGGCAGGCGGAGGAGATCCGTCCGGACACATGATGGGCGTGCTGAACGAATCCGCATCCACACCGCTGGTATTCCTGATAGCCGCCGGAGTTGTAATGGTGATTGCATTGGCTACATCCAAGAAAGCCCACAACGTGACCAAGACTGAAATCAATCTTGCCCGCCAGGATGAGGGAGACGAGATGTTCGGCACCTCGAAAGCGGCCCGCAGCATCGTGAGGTGGAGCAATTCCACTGCCAATTTCATCCTTGCAGCCACTCCGGACAAGGTCAAGAAATGGATCGACAGGCGTTTCGACAAAAGTGCGATAGAAATCGAAGACAATGCGGCCTATGACGTGGTCAGAGCATCGGTGAATCTCGTGGTCGCATCCCTGCTCATTGCATTGGGCACCTCCCTCAAACTTCCGCTTTCCACGACTTACGTCACCTTTATGGTGGCCATGGGTACATCCCTGGCCGACAGAGCCTGGAGCAGGGAAAGCGCGGTATTCAGGATCACCGGCGTGCTTTCAGTCATCGGCGGCTGGTTCATGACTGCCGGAATCGCATTCATCAGCGCATTCGTAATCTCCCTCATCATGTATTTCGGAGGCACTGTGGTGACTGTCATCATAGTGGTGGCCGGCATAGCGGTCCTGATCCACAGCAATGTCAAGTACAAACTGAAAGATGAAGGGGCAAAAGGAGATCAGGATTTCCAGAACATACTGAAAATCACGGACAAAAAGAAAGTATGGGAGCCGTTCCTCAACTATGTGGCCGGCAACGACAAGGATTTTCTCGACGAAGTCTCGGCCAAATACACGGCCATCACGGACGGACTGATGCAGGAAAACGTCAGAGTGCTGAAGCGTTCGATGAGCGAATTGAAGACCTATAAGATCAGGCTGAAAAACCTGAGAAAAAAGGAAACCATGTGCCTGAGATTGGCAGATTCGGAAACGGCCCTCGTAAAGAGCGCATGGTTCCACACCGCATTCAACTATATGGAACAGGTCTACTACTCTCTCCGCCGTATCTGCGAGCCTGCATACGAACATGTGGACAACAATTTCAGCCCGATTCCGGAAGAATACTGCAAGACATTCACTACCGTCCGCGACGAACTGGTAGCCGCCACGCAGAGACTTGCCATGCACTTCAAGGACAGGGACTATGAAGCCATGAGGACCGAGGAGGAAACCCTTGCTTCCCTGCAGAAGAAATTCTCGGACCTGCGCAAGGCGCTGATGGTGGATATCCAGAGCAAGAATCTGAATCTGACAGTAGCGTATCTGTACCTGAACATCATCCAGGAGTCGGAACAGCTGTGCATTTCGATGAAGCATTATGCACGCGCTTCCCGCAAGATGGCGTAAAGCATCTTCCCGGAACAGTAAAAAGAATGTGATGAAAAGTCACCGAAGCCGGAAAATTTCCGGCTTTTTTCGTACCTTTATGGGAATATAATAAAATTTCTCGGAAACATGTTCGGAAAAGAAGTATATGCCGGAAGGCGAAGGAAACTGCTGGAACTGATGCAGGACACAGGAAAGGAAGGACAGAGAGGAATCGCGGTCTTTTTGGGAAATACGGATGCCCCTCAGAACTATCGGGGCAATGACTACAAATTCAGGCAGGAAAGTTCGTTCCTCTATTACTGGGGAATAGACGAGCCGGGATTCGCGGCAATATTGGATATGGACAGCGGAGAGGAAGTGCTGTACGGAAATGATGTGGACATAGACGACATCATCTGGATGGGGCCCCAGCCGTCCGTAGCCTCGAAAGGCGAGAGAATCGGGGCAGGACGCACGGCGCCGTATTCAGAATTTTTCGAGACGGTACGCAAGGCCAAAACGGCAGGAAGGCACATACATTTCCTGCCGGCTTCGAGATATTACAACACCATGATGCTTTCGCAACTGATCGGATGCCCTGCCGAAGCAGTCAGGAAAACTTCATCCGTTTACCGGACATCTCCAGACACCGGCTCTTGCAATACAGAGGCCGCGGCATCTCTCGAACTGACCCGTGCAGTGATTTCGATGCGGCTCATCAAGGAGGAATGCGAGATAGAGGAAATAGACAAGGCCTGCGAAATCGGATATCTGATGCATACTGCGGCCAGACAGGCCTGCAGGCCCGGCGTAAAAGAACAGGACATCGTCGGAATCATGGAGGGAGTGACCATCTCCAAGGGGTGGGGAGTGTCGTTTACGACAATACTGTCGCAAAACGGAGAAACACTGCACAATCATTCCCACCATCAGACAATCACCCCCGGAAGACTGCTGCTCATAGATGCCGGCGCCGAAAGCAACACTCACTATGCATCGGATTTTACGAGGACGCTGCCATGCAGCGGGAAATTCACGTCAAGACAGCGCGACATATACGACATCGTGGCCGACTGCAACGAACTGGCATTCCAGCTGGCCGCTCCGGGCATCCCTTACCGTGAAGTGCACCTGGCTGTAGCTGCGAAGATGTTGGACGGGCTCAAGGCTTTGGGGCTCGTAAACGGGCATATCGATGATATGGTAAAAGAGGGTATCGCCGGGCTGTTCATGCCTCACGGGTTGGGACACAACATGGGGATAGACGTGCATGACATGGAAGATCTCGGAGAAGACCTCGTCGGATATGACGATGACCAGAAACGTGCGCCGCAGCTCGGATTCGGCTCGCTCAGAATGGCCCGCAGCCTGAGGCCGGGGCATGTAATCACGGATGAGCCTGGCATCTATTTCATACCTGCGCTGATAAACAAATGGAAAGCGGAAGGCACCGACCATGGAATGGTGAATTACAGCGCTCTCGAGCCGTATCTCGACTTCGGAGGAATCCGTCTTGAAGACGACCTTCTCATCACGGAAGACGGCTGCAGGAGGCTCGGGCCTCACCGTCTGCCGATAAAGGCGGAGGATGTAGAGGCCGCCATGGTCAGGTAGATAGAAATGGTCAGGTAGATAGAATATATATGGAAGTCGTAATAGGAATATTGGCGGTCATCGCCGGAGTAGTCGGCATTCTCGGAAGCATATTGCCGGCGCTCCCGGGACCTCCCCTCAGCTGGGTCGGAATGCTTCTGCTCTATTTCTGGGGAGGGACCAACGGTCAGGGAGAAGAAATGTCCCTGACCATCCTCCTGTCCATGCTCGGCGTGACTATCCTCGTCAGCGTATTGGACTATATGGTACCGGCATACCTGACAAAGGTGACCGGAGGCTCCAAATATGCTGAGCGGGGCACGATGATAGGCA
Source organism: uncultured Bacteroidales bacterium (assembly GCA_944323295.1). Lineage (GTDB taxonomy): Bacteria > Bacteroidota > Bacteroidia > Bacteroidales > UBA932 > Cryptobacteroides. The sequence goes on from CALUSD010000148.1 coordinate 8,174, forward strand.
TGATTCTCGGCATCTTCTTTTTCGCGCCATGGGGCATGATCATCTTCTCGTTCCTCGGGGCCTTTCTGGCAGAAATCATCTTCGCGAAAAAGCAAAGTTCCGAAGCCTTGGAATCCGCATTGGGCTCCTTTCTCGGCTTTTTGGTCGGGACAGGGCTCAAACTCATTGCCTGCGGCATCATGATGTATTATATCATCGTCTATCTGTAGGAAGACGCGCCGCTACAGAAATTTTTTCGCAGGGTCGGCGAGCCGCAGCAGATACAGTCTGAACATAATGTCAGGAATATGATACTTGCCTTCATTTACAGCTATCAGTTCCATCTTCCGCAGTTTGGCCGCAGATGTCTGTACTGAACTGCTTGACATGAGCGAATACTTCCTGATGAACTCCTCACCCATTATCTTTTCAGCCAGCCCTTCGGAAGCTATGGCATAAAGCAGTTCTTTCTGGCGTGTAGGAATTTCCGACAGCATCATCCTGTAGCCGGCTCCGGCTTCTTCGAGAATATCGTCTATGGTCTGGCGCAAAACTGCTATCGAACAGTTTTCGCCTGGCGCAACAGCATCGAATGCTTCGTGGAAAGTCTTCTGGATACAGTATGTATTGCCTTCGAACAAATCGTAGACAGAAACTATATCTTCCGGCAAAATCTTTTTCCGCGCCTCTGAAAAATGTTTCTCGACAAATGGGACATACACCGAAAGACTGATTGGATGCAGTTCCAGTATCGAAACGCTGTTATAAAACGGTCTCGCCGAAGAAAGAAACATCTGCGATACGGTATGATACTCGCTGCCTGAAAATATAAAACGAACGTTGGACAAGTGCTGAATATGTGCCCTTAGCAATGCTTCGACATTCGTTTCCGGATATTTCCCGATCTGCTGGAACTCGTCGAACGTGACAATGCATGGCCTGTCTGCATTTTCAAGACATGCAAAAATCTCATTCAGCGTATATTCCGGCTGACTTATCTCACCAAGCTCAAGAGTGAAGGCCGGCATGGATGTCAAAGGGTCGAAACCGAATTTCGCATTTATGGATTTCAGGCCTTGTACAAAAGCCGAAAGCATCTTCCGGCTCTGCGAGTAAAGTTGGTTAAAGACGGCCTGCCCGAAATAGAAAGTAAATTCCTTGAGACTTTTAGTATGCAGAATATCGATATAGAACGTGTAATATTTTTGTACCAGCTCCTTGTCTGCATAGCAATATTTGACCAACTTGGACTTTCCGAGCCTGCGTGGGGAAAGAAGACAGAAATTTTTGCCTCCGGCAATTCCCTTGATTATTTTCACAGATTCTTCCCGTCTGTCGCAGAAATATTCCGGAGGGATACTGCCTGTAATGATAAAGGGGTTCATATTCGGATTGCTTTACGGAGCAAATATAATTATGAAAAATACATTATGCAACTTTCATTATGGATTTTTCATAATGAAAGTTGCATAACCAACGATTTTCCAAGAAAAGCTAAATTCTACGCCTGTTCTTTCGGGAGGAATCCTTTCTGAATCAGAAGCTGGGCAATCTGGACCGCATTCGTAGCGGCGCCCTTGCGGAGATTGTCGGAAACGCACCAGAGGTTCAATCCGTATTTCACGGACGGATCACGGCGGATACGGCCTACGAACACATCGTCCTTGCCCCATGCGTACAGCGGCATAGGATAGATATTTTCAGACGGATTATCCTGAAGGACACAGCCGGGAGCCTCCGAAATCAGCTTGCGGACTTCGTCCAATGCAAAGTCTTTTTCGAATTCGAGATTTATAGACTCCGAATGTCCTCCCTTCACAGGGACACGGACGGTCGTAGGAGATACGAGAATGGATTCATCGAGAATCTTGTGCGTCTCATTGACCATCTTCATTTCCTCTTTCGTATAGCCTGTCTCGAGGAAAGAGTCGATATGCGGCAGGATATTCTCGTCTATCGGATACGGATAGACCGCCGGATACTCTCCCCATTTCTTGCCGGCGCGCTCGGCTTCCATCTGGTCGAGAGCCTTGTAGCCGGTGCCTGTGACGGACTGATAGGTAGATACTACGATTCTTTTTATTCTGTATGCCTTGTGAAGAGGCGCGATGGCTATCAGCATCTGGATAGTCGAGCAGTTCGGATTGGCTATGATATAGTCATCGGCAGTCAGGACATCGCCATTGACTTCCGGGACAACGAGTTTTTTCGTCGGGTCCATCCTCCAGCAGGAAGAATTGTCCACGACGCGGCAGCCTGCTTCCGCAAATCTCGGAGCGAGTTCCCGGGATGCACCTGCCCCGGCTGAAAACAATGCAAGATCCGGCTTGGCTGCTATGGCGTCATCGGCACTGACTACGGTCCATTCCTTTCCCCCGAAAGCGACTTTACGGCCAACTGACTTCGCAGAAGCTACGGGGAGGAGTTCGGTTACGGGGAAGTTTCGCTCTGCAAGTACTTCCAACATTCTGGTGCCAACGAGTCCAGTGGCACCCACAACAGCTACTTTCATGATTCAATGTTTTTTATAAGTTCATTTTATATGGTTTATTCCAATGCGGCGGACAGATCCGCGACAAGATCGTCCACACTCTCGGTGCCGACAGACAGGCGGAGCATGTTAGGGTACACTCCGGATGCTTCCTGTTCTTCCCGGCTCAGCTGGGAATGGGTAGTCGAAGCAGGATGCACTATCAGCGACTTCGAATCTCCCACACTGCTCACATGCAGGATCAGTTCAAGTTTTCCGACAAGCGCAGCCGCGGCGTCGAAACCTCCCTTGACCCTGAATGTCAGCACGGCTCCGAAACCGTGACGCAGATACTTTTTCGCCAAGTCATGATAAGGGTTGCCCGGCAGTCCGGTATAGTTGACACTCTCCACGGCAGGATGGCTTTCGAGAAATTCGGCTATTGCGAGAGCGTTCGAGCAGCATCTTTCAGCCCTGAGAGAAAGCGTTTCGAGCCCTTGCAGCATCAGGAATGAATTGAACGGAGATTCGGATGCTCCGATATTCCTCAGTCCGTCCACCCGGACCCTGCCGGCAAAGGCGGCATTCCCGAAAACTTCCTTGTAGACAAGACCGTGATAGCTCTCTGCCGGAGCAGCGAGCAATGGATATTTTTCTGCCGTCCAGTCGAAGTTTCCGCCGTCCACGACAACTCCGCCAAGAGCCGTTCCGTGTCCGCAAATCCACTTCGTGGCAGAATGTATCGACACGTTTGCGCCCCAGTCGAACGGACGGAACAGATAGCCGCCGCATCCGAATGTATTGTCTACCATCACGCAAACATCCTTTTTGCGGGCCATTTCCACTATCGGCTCGAAATCAGGCACATTGAAAGCCGGGTTTCCGAGAATTTCCAAATAGACCGCCTTGGTCCGGCCGTCTATCAGTTTCTCGAGATCGGATACATGGTCGCTTTCCGCCACTCTGACTTCTATGCCCATGTCCCTCAACGTGATGGCGAACAGAGTAAAAGTGCCGCCGTACAGAAACGGAGTAGTCACGATATTGTCCCCGGGTCCGCAGATATTGGTCACCGCCAAAAATATCGCAGCCTGACCGGAAGCCGTCGCTACCGCGGCTACACCGCCTTCGAGAGCGGCCATGCGCCTTTCGAAAACATCGTTGGTGGTATTGGTAATGCGGGTGTAGATATTGCCCGATTTTTTGAGGGCAAACAAATCCGCTCCGTCCTGCATGTCGTCGAAGACGTACGCAGTCGACTGGTAAATAGGCGGCGTCGTAGCTTTAGACACCGGATCTATCTCGTATCCTGCTCTCAGCTGCAGGGTTTCGAATCCGTACTTCCTTTTGTCCATTGCCTTGTCCTTTCCCATTTTCAAAGTTTTTATCTTGCGTTATCCATATTCCGATATTCATTTCCTCCGGCAGCGTCGCAATGCACACGCCGATGTTCCATCCGGAGGCATGCCTGCTCAGTAGTCAAGCAGCTGCTGTATAATATTGCCCAACGGCCCGCTTTCTATCAGGAAACCGTCATGGCCGAATTTCGAATTTATCTCTACATACATGGCTCCGCGGATATGCGTAGCCATGAATTTCTGTTCCTGGACAGGGAAGAGACAGTCAGTGTCGATGCCTACTACTACAGTATCCGCCTTTATGCTTCCGAGGGCCGCTTCCACTCCTCCTCTGCCGCGTCCCACGTTGTGGCTGTCAAGAGAATAGGTCAGGCAATAATAGGAATATGCATCGAATCTGTCTATCAGTTTCTTGCCCTGGTACTGCTGGTAGGAGCAGACCTTGTCGGCGAACATCTTGTCTGGATCGGCTTCGGACTGCGTTTCGTTGTAACAGATATAGTTCCTGTAGGAAATCAACGCTATCGCGCGGGCGCATCTCAGGCCCGCCTGTCCTCCGGCCAGACTGTCGCACTTTCTGAAAGTAGGATCGGCCTCGAGTGCCATTCTCTGGGACTCGTTGTATGCCGTCACCCACGGCGTCACACGTGCTCCGCAAGCGGATACGAGGGATTTTTTCATCACGTCCGGCTCCATTATCATCCATTCCAAAGCCTGGAAACCGCCTATGGAGCCGCCTATCATCAGGTCGATGTGTTCCACGCCGAGATGTTTCCTGACGAGGATGTTGGCGTTGACTATGTCCCTGACGGTAATTTTCGGGAAATCGAAATAATACGGCCGGGCGGTGCCAGGTTTAAGGGATGCAGGCGAGGTCGTTCCGTACGGGGAGCCGAGCATGTTCACGCATGCCACGAAGTATTTGTCCGGGTCGATGACTTTTCCCGGGCCGACCAAGCCAGGCCACCAGTCCTGCGGATCGGAATTCGCAGTGAACGCATGGCAGATCCATACTACTTTCCTGTCATCGGACGGTCCGCGATAAGGTCTGTCGGAACAGTGGTAGACAACAGTCAGATCCTCAAGAATTTCGCCGCTTTCGAGCCTGAACGCACCGTTATGTTTATATTGTTGTAAAATCATTTGGTTTTCTTCAATTTGCAAAGTCGCAAATTTAACAACTGTTTTGAAATTTTAAAAAGTTTCCTTGCGGTAAATCTCCAGGTAAATCTCCATCAGGCGGTCCGCAAGGACTTCTTCGGTGAAGCCCGTGGCGTATTGCAGCCCTTTTTCCGCCATGGTTTTCCGGAGGTCTGGATCGGAAAGGACCTGCTCGATTTTATGTGCGAGATCATCGGCGGCGTCCGGGTCTGCGTACAAAGACGCAGACCCTCCGGCCTCCTGCAAGCAGGAGCCCGCGGCCCCGATGGCCGGGACGCCGCTGCAGAGCGCTTCCAAGAGCGGAATCCCGAAGCCTTCATATTTCGACGGATAGACAAACACCTCGGCCATCTGATATATCGCAGGCAAATCCTCCGACCTCACGCCGCTCAATATATGCAGCCTGTCCGCCACTCCGCACTCCACAGCCGTCCGCTCCACGACATCCGCATATCCGGTCCTCTTGCCGACAATCACGAGATCGATATCCGGCACCATCCGCATTGCCCTGACTATCAGGGCAGTATTCTTTCTTTCCTCGACAGTCCCGACACTCAGCATATACTTCCGCGGCAGCCCGAGTCTTCCCGCAACCTCCTCCTTCTCCCCGGCCGTACATACCCGTCTGAAACGCGGGTCGCACCCCTGATAGGCCACGGAAATCTTGTTTTTCGGAATGAAATAATACTTGACGATATCCCTCGCGGTACACTCGCTCACCGCGATGATTCTGTCCGCCCTCCTGCACGCCGACCTGAACTTGATATTATAAAGATGACGGTCCAACCACGAATAGGTATAAGGAAAAAACAGAAAAATCAGATCATGGATAGTCACCAACGACTTGACATGCTTTGCCTTGCGGATATTCACCGGCAGTTCGTTCCCGAGCCCGTGATAAATGTCGGCCCCGCTTTTGTCCAGCTCATACGGAATTCCGTACCGTTCCCACAATTTCGGGAAATATCTCAGAACTGGATGCGTCGGAAAACATATCGACACATTGGGAAATACTTCCAACTCATCCAAGAGTTCGTTTTTCACCTTCTTGGAGACATAAACATCGAAATGGCAGTCCGGGAAACGCTTGGCCAGCGACTTGATGACAAATCTGCTGTAGTTTCCCAATCCGGCCCTGTTGCGCGCCGCCTTTTTCCCGTCAAAAGCTATCCTCATAA
>CALUSD010000149.1 GCA_944323295.1 uncultured Bacteroidales bacterium
ATCAAGAACTTCGACAAGTTCACCGGCAACGACCTCGGCAAGTCGCTCGTAGCGGCAGGTCCGAAGCTCTAATCGGAAAAATCAAATTGTTCCGGCTTATACCGGAACAATAAAACGAGAGTGACCACAAAAAGGTCACTCTTTTTTATTTATTTGTCTGCTTCTCCACTTAGAATCTGTTTCGAAATTTTCCAAGACAGACTCTACAGTTTCGGGAATACCGTGACACGAAGTTCAGTACTTCCATACGGCACCAATTCAATATATTCCACCTCGCTGCCGTCGAGCGCCTTTACCTCATCCGGTGCAGGGAGAGGCGGAGTATAGCGGTTTTCTTCAAGTGTCCAGTCTATTTTCCGCACAGGGATTCTGATTTTCACATTGACGTTTTCGTCATCGAAAGGATAACCCTCAAGAGGCTTCTCCGTCACTTCCGGGGTCAGGCCGTCGGCAACGACAGCGTAATTCCATGGTCCTGCAGGCGTGATGTTCCAGCATTTGAAACTGTCATCGCCAGGCACCTTGCCGTTCAGCCTCGGATAGACCTTCGTATCTTCGGTCATGGTCTGAGGTACGGGATAAGAATACACTATCGGACCTCTCTGCACGTAAAGTCCCTGATTTCCGGCCGATTCCACCTCCACTTCCATCTCAAGGGAAAGAGTGATGACATCTCCGGGACGGAATTTTCTCTCAATAGTTACGAAACTGCCCTGCGAAAGCTCTTTCCTGTACGGTTTTCCGTTGATTTTTACCGAGGCGTTTTCGCACCAGCCTGGAATCCTGAACGAAAATGCGAATTTGGAAGCCTTTTCCGGTTCGAAAGTGAAATTTATCTCATTCCCGAAAGGATAGTCTGTGTCTTCGACAATATGGCAAGGGGTGCCGTCCGGCAATACGACATCCACCGATGACGGTCCGTACAGTGCAGCCACGACCTCTCCCTGACGGCCGCGCATCCACATCCTCGATACATAATTAGGCATGATCCTGTGCACGTTTCCCACACAGCATTCGGTCTCGTGCGTCGGACGATAAGCCATCCACGTCGTACCATGGAAATACGGATTATGATTCGAATTGCCCGTGACTATGACCTGGTTTACCGAAGAAAAATATTGCAGGGAGCGGAAATCTTTCGTTATGGCACCGGGAGCTGCATTGAAGACGGCCTTTTCTATCCTGTCCGCCCATCCGGTCTCCCCTGTAGCCATAAGGAAATAGCCGAGAGTCCATGTCATGTCGGCAATATCGCAGGTCTCATGACTGTTTATGATATTATCGTTGCCGAGCAGGTATTCTGCACTTACATTGACACCGTCGGGCAGAAGTTCGTCCCTGTCCATATTGGCTATCACATTCCGGGCAAGGTCCAGATATCTCTCCTCCCCTGTATATGCATAAAGCAGGACCGGCAGCTTCAGTTCTTCGTTGAAAGTGACGCCATGCATGCTCGGAATCGTATCGGCAGCACATGCTTCAGGTGTCAGGTCCCCGAATTTCCCTGCATTCCAGGCGGTCACCGCCCTGTCCAAAAGTTCCTGATTCCCGGTCTTGCCGTATGCCCACAGCATGCCTTCGATACTGATGATATTTCTCCAGTGCTGGAATTCCTTCATGCTGAAATCGAGATAATAGTCCGTCAGTTTTTGCGGAATATCCCCGTCGCCATGGACTTCGCAGTAAGCCTTGACCGCTCTGAAAAACACGCTCATCGGCCACATGGAAGCATACGAAAAACGGCTGTGCGGTAGACGGCCTTCTTCATCGGTGTGGCTGAACGTATATTCTATACCGGCCTCACCTTTGCTTATCAACGCCTCGTCGTCGAGCAGGTACCCCAACCTCAGCAGGCCGTCCGTATAATAAGCCGTCTGTTCGTAGCGCCACCAGTCCTCACCATGCTCTTCCGGGTTGCGGGTTATGTTCCCGGCCCACAGGCATGTATTGTACGGGTACGACATGGACTCGGGCACTCCGGTCATTCCGGTTTGCTGCCGGCGGAGAAATTCCTCTATCCAGCCGTCGGGATGAATGTCACCTATGAGACCTTCGCTGAATACGGCATGTTCCGGGACAGGAGACGGTGTCTCAGGGACTTGTTTGCACGCAGAGGCCAAACCCGCACACAGGGCAGCGGCTCCGAGGATTGATAAAAGACGTTTCATGTCAGTGTTATTTAAAATGTGTTCGTGATTCCAATCATGCGCTCATGAAACCGGATATCCATAACAGGCGCTACAAATGAGGAACGACCTGCTCCATTTTCGTACCGCGGGACCCTTTTATCAGGATTGTGGTCCCATGCACGGGATGCCGGTCAAGATAATCCGAAAGTTCGGCTGACGTGGCGAAAAACATGATGCCCGCATCCGAATCTCCCGGAGAAGCCGCATTCCCGAATTCCGGGCCGACAAGACAGGCGATTTCCGGTTTCATCTCCCTGACCTTGTCGATAACCTTTCTATGTTCGGCAAGCGAATCTTTTCCGAGTTCGAGCATATTGCCGAGAAACACTGCTTTTCTGTCGGCATGCATACCCGCAAAATTGACTAATGCTGCCTCCATACTCGTCGGATTGGCATTATATGCATCTACTATCAGCGTATTGGTATCCGTTCTGACCATTTGAGAGCGGTTGTTGACAGGAACATAGCCGGCGACAGCCTTAGCTGCATCACCATGAGGGATTCCGAAATATGCGCCTACGGCAAGAGCAGCCATGACATTGTCGGCATTGTAACTTCCTACCAGATTCGTATCGATTTCGATATTTTCATCCGCGAGCCTTATCCTCAGATACGGATGGTCCTCGCCGGATTCCAATATTTCCGCCCCACAGTATTTCACCCCATACGGAATCGTCTGCAAATCAGGCCTTTCTGCCGCCATTGCACGAAGTTCTGAATTATCCATATTCAAAAAGACCTTGTCCGCAGTCCTCTGGATATAGTCATAAAGCTCGCCTTTGGCCTTTTTCACTCCTTCGAAACTTCCGAAACCGAGCAGATGAGCCTTTCCGACATTCGTAATCAGCCCGAAATTCGGCAGACACACCGATACCAATTCGCGTATGTCACCCGGATGGCTCGCGCCCATTTCTACTATCGCGATTTCAGATTCCGGTCTGATTTTCAACAGAGTGAGAGGTACGCCGATGCTGTTGTTCAGATTGCCCTCGGTCGCAGAGACATTGTAGCGAAGCGACAGTACGGCCTTTATAAGTTCTTTCGTAGTAGTCTTTCCGTTCGTGCCCGTCAGTCCTATCACGGGGATCGGTTTCCCGTTCACAAGCGACATCGAGCGATGCCATCGCGCCAATTCCTGGAGTGTCTTCAAGGTGTCGGCGACCGGTATGACCCTGTCTTTCAAGTCAGCAGGACAGTCGGCTGATGCGCATTTTCGAGCAACAGCGGACTGCCCGGAAACGACTGCATATGATGCACCTGCTTGAAGAGCTTTTTCAGCATATTCGTTGCCGTCGAAATTCTCTCCGGCAAGAGCAAAGAAAAGTTCGCCTCCGAGAATTTTCCTGCTGTCGGTCGCTATTCCGGAAGATGCCTTGAATATTCCGTATAATTCATTGATTTCCATCGCCAATTCGGTCGTTTAGAAGTATATTGTCTTTTTCATTGTCCGTTCCGGACAATACGAATATTCCTATTTTCCCGTACTGCCGAATCCTCCGTCGCCGCGCTCCGTATCATCCAACTCCGCCACCTCTACCCACTGCACCTGTTCATGCCGGGCTACGACCATCTGTGCGATTCTTTCACCTGGATTCACAGTAAACGGCTCCCCTGACAGATTCACGAGAATCACCTTTATCTCCCCGCGGTAGTCCGCATCTATGGTCCCTGGAGTATTCAGGACCGTGATTCCATGCTTTGCCGCCAAACCGCTTCTCGGCCTGACCTGGGCCTCAAACCCCTTTGGCAAAGCAATGAAAAGCCCTGTCGGTATCATGCTCCGTTCCAACGGTTTCAAAACTATCGGCTCCCGGATATCCGCTTTCAAATCCATCCCGGCCGACATCTCCGTAGCATATTGCGGAGCCGGATAAGGGGACCTGTTTACTATTTTCACTTTCATCTGAATCAAATTTAAAAATTAGATGTTGCCTGTTATTTTTCAAAAGACCTGCCCGATTTCTGCCAAGGTCATGAATTTTGGTGCGTAAAAATATGAAAAAAACTTGCACTTTGAAAGAAAATCTTTACCTTTGCAGTCCGCAAGCATGGGGGTATAGCTCAGTTGGCTAGAGCATCTGCTTTGCAAGCAGAGGGTCGTCGGTTCGAATCCGTCTATCTCCACCACATTTTCAGGGCAGCATGCCAAATCAAGACAGCCGGTTTCAGCCGGCTGTCTTGATTTATTTAAACACCCATGTGCAGGTGTAATTGGATTCCGTATCCGGTCCAGTCCGGACAGTTCGAAAATAGGCAGCATCAACGGAAAATATCAGCAGTACAAGGCGTATCAAATAACTTTCCAGTCCTCGATGCGGCGGTTTTCTTTTGAGAAACTTACCCCGATCCTGAACAGTTTCCGGGAGTCGGCGGCGAAAGGCCTGGCGTAGCCTTTTTCCTCGATCTGCTGCAGGGCTGCGTCTGCGGTAGAGTCCGTCTTGATTTCCATGATGTAGACATAGTCTTTGGTCTGCAGGAGGATGTCTATGCGGCCGTTGCTGGTCTGCTTTTCGGTTTGTACGTATTCCCCGAGGAGTTCGAAGATGATGTACATGGCATACTGGAAGTCTTTTTCCGCATCGCCC
>CALUSD010000150.1 GCA_944323295.1 uncultured Bacteroidales bacterium
TCGCCGTTTTCATCAACGACCACTCCGGAAATTCCTTCCGACTGTGCCAGCATCACGAACGGGAATGCCAGCATGATGGCTGCAAGGAATGCCTTTTTAAGTTTAGAATAAAAACCCATGATGAAATTTAGTTAAATGTTGATTAATAGTGGTTTTGTGTCGACGAAATTAAAATTCGGCACCTTTCTGACCGGAAGTCGGATACGCATAAATACCACTTGAGTACGTTTCTTTGTATTTGCGGACAATCCTTGCATTATCGCAGAATATTTTTGTATTTTTGGACAGGAAATACGACAGCCGTTTTGAAATGAAAAAATTGTCCGCACTTCTGATGTTCATGCTTGCCGCGTCCGGTGCCTTTGCCGTGCCGGTTTCGGAGGAAAGCAAGTTTTCATACATAACGGTCGGAAACGGCCTGCATTCGAATTCCGTAGAGTGCATCTTCCAGGACAGCGGCGGAATGATGTGGTTCGGCACGCACGACGGGCTGTCCATGTACGATTCTTACAGGATAACTACTTACAGACACGACTCCCGGATTCCGGAATCTATCGGAAACAACTGCATATACAGCATTATAGAGACCGATGACATGAAAATGTGGGTAGGGACGGAGAGAGGTCTGTATGTCTTGGACAGGAAGACCGGCGGATTTTCGACCCTGCCGTGCTTCGAAGAAAACGACTTCCACGTGCATTCTATGGCAAAGGACCGTACCGGGAGAATCTGGATTGCCACTCTTGGCAGCGGGGTATTCTGCTATGATCCGCAGACGGGCAGGTGCCGCAGCTACAGGCATTCATCGGCAGAGCCGGCAGGTCTCGATTCCGATTATGTGCCCGCCGTCGTCGCCGATTCTTCGGGAGACATCTGGTGCCTTGCTTCCGGCGGCAATCTTCACAGGTATGACAGCATCCATGATTGTTTCACGGGCATTCCGATCCGGGATGACAAGACCGGCGCCGTGGCCAAAGGCGCGTTCAGCATGTGTCTTGGCTGGGGGGGGGAGATTTATGGATAGCAGGATGGGACAGCGGGATTTTCCGCTACGATAAGGAAACGGGGATTTTTACGAATTATCTTGCCGACGGGGGAAAGCCCGTGTTCAAAGGCCGGATACATGCTATCAAAGAGATAGATCCCGGCATCGTTTATTTCGGCTCTGACAAAGGTCTGACTGTCTTCGATTCCTCGGATGGCTCGATGATGACCGTAAGCTATTCCGAAGCTGCCCAACGCAAATTGTCCGATGACTTTGTTTATGATATTTTCGAGGACAGGGAGGGCGGACTGTGGATTGCGACCTATTTCGGAGGAGTATGCTATTCGAATCCGAACAGTTCGAATTTCATTCTCCGCAAATGTTCCGGAACTTCTTCGAAAGGGAAAATCATAAGCAAGTTCTGCGAAAACGAGGGAAAGATGTGGATAGGAACGGATGACGGAGGCCTTTTCCTCTATGATCCTGATACGGACAGGTGTAGTCCGGTCGTCATCGATACGGCTGCGGCCAATCTCAATATCCACGCATTGCTGGTATTCGACGATGCTCTCCTGATAGGGACCTATGGCAGCGGACTGTATAAGGTAAATCTGCGCAGCGGCTCCGTCGAGCATTTTGCCGCATTCGGCAGAGGAGAGCAGCCGCAAAGCATTTATTCCCTGTATGGAAGTCCGTCGGGGAAATTGTGGATAGGAACCAAGACGGCGGTATGGTCCTGGACTGAGCGGACGGGATTTGTCTTGGAAAAGCATCTCGGATACAACAGCGATGTCATCGGCATTTTTCCGGACGATGAAGGCAATATCTATTTCGCTTCCATAAGCAAAGGGCTGCTGAAATACAGACCGAGCACCGGGAGGTTCGAAAAAGTCGTATCTGATGGAAATACCGCCATTCCGGATGCCATCGTATCTGTCGGAATGCATCAGGGAGATATCGTCATGGGGACTACCGGGCAGGGGCTTGTCAGGTATGATGCCGATACGGGAGAGACGGAACAGGCCTTGCCGCCGTCTCTCATGAATGCGACGGTATACAGTATAATCAGCGACAACGATATCCTCTGGCTGAGCACGAACGAGGGGCTTGTCAGATACAGTTTCATTTCCGGTGTCAGGAATATCTATGGCAGGGAAGACGGTCTGAGTTCCGATATTTTCAGCTATAATTCAGGTATCAGGGCGTCCGACGGGAGAATATACCTCGGGACCAACAACGGCTTCAACATATTCGACCCCGATGCGCTCCATACGAATTTCACTGCGCCGAATACGATGATTTCCGTTTCCTCCATGCCGGGGCAGCCGGCACCTGAGGTTATTGCCTTGCACAAAGGCCATGATCCGTTTACATTGAGATTTGCCGGGCTGAGCTATTGTTCGTCGAAACACAAGCGTTACCGTTATATGATGGAAGGCCTTCAGGACAGATGGACCGAGGTGCCGTATGACGGCAATAATGTCACATTCCAGGATCTCAAATGCGGGAATTACCGGTTTTCAGTCAGTTCCTGCAACAACGACGGGGTGTGGGGGCCTGCGGCTTCCGTGGATATTGCCGTAAAACCGTACTGGTACAACAGCGGCATCGCCATTGCTGTTTACAGCATCTTGGGAATGGTTTTCTTGGTCGGAACGGTCCTGATGATGCATTCGTACAACATACAGATAGTGAGGGGGCGGGCGGCGAAAATCAAGCATATAAAGGAACGGACGCGAATCGAGACCGAACTGCAGTTTTTTACGGACATAGCGCATGAGATACAGACTCCGGTGATGCTTATAAGCGCGCCGGCCGACGAACTGGCCCGCATGTCCGGCCTGCCTGAAAAGGCTGTCAGGAATATCTCTCTGATAAAGAAAAGTGCGGACAAACTGATAAGTCTTACTTCTGAAATCCTCGAGTTCAGAAAAGATACGAAAAAAATGGTTTTGAGCGCCATGAATCCTGTTCCGCTTGTCAAACAGTCGGCGGACGAGTTTTCGATGGCGGCGGACAGCAGAGGTATTTCCATGACATTCGTCGATGAGACGGACGGGGGATTCACGGCGAATATCAACGGCAATGCCTGGAACAGGATAATGGGCAATATTCTGTCGAATGCCATAAAGTTTTCGAGGACCATGGTCGAGATACGGTGCCTTGTCGAGGATGGCCGGCTGTCGGTGTCCGTGTATGACGACGGTACCGGGATAAGTCCAGAGGAGGCGGACAAGATATTCAATGCGTTCTGGCATTCGGACAAGTCCGGCAGGACGCTGCCTGCAAAAGGTTTCGGTCTGGGCCTGTATGTCGCTAAAATGCTTGCGGCGCGTATGGGAATGGAAATCCGTGTGGAAAGCGAGCCGGGGGCGTATTCGAAATTCATCGTCACGGTGCCGCCCGCAGCGGAAGGCGACAGGGAGGACTTCGTGAACGATGCGGCGTCCGTACGGTCTCGTGCGGATGTTGCGGATATGTCGGGCGTGCAGACAGGCGGCCAGCAGCTTCCTGGTCCTCTTGTGAACAGGAAAAGGATGGCGGCCATCCTGCTCGTGGACAGTGACGAGGATTTTTGCCAATATATCGCCGACAGTCTGTCTGATGAGTTCAATGTAGTGACTTCACGTGACGGGGAGGAGGCATTGGAAGTCCTCCGGTCAGGAAAAACGGTGGATCTTGTGATAAGCGACGTGATGATGGCGGGAATGGACGGCATGGAACTGTGCCGCATCATGAAGCAGGATGCACGCATGCAACACATCCCTGTCATCCATCTGTCCGGCAACTCCGACGACAGGCATAAACTGCAAAGCATAAGAAGCGGCGCCGACATGTATGTCAGCAAACCTGTGGAGATTTCCTATCTCAAGACTGTGGCGGGAAGTGTCTTGGAAAAAAGGCGCATCCTGTGGGAAACTTTCAGCAAGCGTCCGTTCCTGGCTATGCCGCGCGATAATGACGAAGAAAACAGATTCATGAAAGAGTTCTGCGATCTCGTCATGGCTCACATGTCGGATCCGGATCTCAAGATGGAGTTCCTCGCGCAGGAGATGCATACGAGCCGGACGGTGATGTTCGAAAGGGTCAAGGAAATTTCCGGAATGACTCCCAACAACGTCATAAAGACTTTCCGGCTCCGCAAGGCGGCGGAACTTCTGTCCCAGCACAAATACAAGATAAGCGAAATCTGCTGGCTCGTCGGTTTCAACACCCCGTCGTACTTTTCCAAATGCTTCTACGAACAGTTCGGCGTCTATCCGAAAGATTTGTAGCACCCGGCAGGGATGTC
>CALUSD010000151.1 GCA_944323295.1 uncultured Bacteroidales bacterium
GGAGTTCGGCAGGCAGGACTGCGCCATGGTCATAGGCTCGTACCTGATGACTGATTTTTCACTTTCTCCGATTCCTCCGGGCGTGATAGACCATCGTGAATGGACAGATGAGAACGGCCCGAACAATGCTTTACGTATCAACGGATTGGGCGCACCGCGGGCATTCAGGACATCAGTGGTCCGAAAATTGGGCTTCCCGAATACGAGTTATGGGGAAGACTATGCCATGGGACTTAGAATCAGCAGGGAGTATAAAATAGGAAGAATTTACGACGTCTTGTATTATTGCCGCCGCTGGGAGGGCAATTCCGATGCCGCCCTCGATATCGACAGGGTCAACGCGAACAATGCATACAAGGACTGGCTCCGCACCGTCGAACTCGAAGCCCGCATCCGCTCGAATGCTTCCTGTGCCTCGGCTGATACAGGAAGATGAGCCATGAACATAGAAAAATTCATAAACGACCAGCTTTCCGTATGGCCTCTTGCATGCGGAAATTTCCGCGCGCTCAGGGATGTCAGGACCAAACGGGTCACGGTCAACGGCCTTGAAGTCATCCTGCAGCACAACCCGGCCAGGATAGTCTCTTCGGCGGCAAAACTCGACGCCGGGACATTGAAGACCAGGAAATGTTTCCTCTGCCGCGAAAACAGGCCGCCTGAACAGATGAGGCTTGATTTCGAGGGACGAAAAGACAGGAAATACGACATTCTCCTGAATCCATATCCGATATTCCGGAATCATCTTGTCATTGCGATGAAAGAGCACACTCCCCAGTCCATATGGAGGCGCTACGTCGACATGCTCGACCTCGCAAAGGCTCTGAAAGACTATACGGTATTCTACAACGGACCCGAATGCGGGGCGTCGGCTCCCGACCATCATCATTTCCAGGCTGCACCGCGGGGTCTGATGCCGTTGGAAAACGATATGGACCGACTCCTCGGCATGAAGGCAGGGACCGGGGAATGTCTTAGACCGGGAAAATTGCCGGAAACCGGGACCGGTGCACGGCAGGAATCCGAAACAGGCGGACTCAGGCACATTGCCTCCAATTTGGATGCAGACCTGTTCCTGTATGAAAAATATCTTCACGGCATATTCGTCATCCGCGGCGCTACATCCAAGTCGGTAGCCAAACTGTTCTACAGGCTGCTTGACTGCGTGGCCATTGACAGCCTTTCCGCACCTGCCGGCGGCACGGAAGACTCTTCGGACAGCAATACATCCCTGACACCTGCCGGCAGTACGACTGCAGAGCCCAAATGCAACGTTTTTGTGTGGTATGAGGCCGGCGAATATCGCTCGGCGGTGGTCTTCCGTTCCGTGCACAGATCCCATCATTATTTCTCGGACGGTCCCGATCATCTGACCATGAGCCCCGGCTGTGCCGATATGGCCGGCTGTCTCGTGGTCCCTGTAGCCGGGGAATTCGAAAAGATAGACGGGGCCTCGGTCGAAAGTCTCCTGACAGAAGTCTCTTTGGACGGCAATGCCGAAAAACGGATTGTCGACCGGCTCGTACGCAGCCAGAAAGAGGTCTCCGTCGGGATTATGTCGGCTCCCGAAATAGTATTCGAAATATTTACCGACGGTGCAGGCGCGCGCAAGGCCAAGTTTCGCGACGGGAAGATAGAGTATGACGGATCCCTTTACGATGAACTGTTTTTCGAGGCCAAGACATCCTCTACCATGTTTGCGGAGCCGTCTTTCAGACTGTACGGTGTCACGATAGGCGCAGGTTTCCATTGGGAGAGAAAGGAGGAGCAGCTCTTTGCTGGGGCTTTGAAAATCATCGTGGACGGAGATAAACTGACTGCCGTCAACATGATAGGCATAGAGGACTATCTTGTCAGCGTGATTTCATCCGAGATGAAGCCGACGGCCCCGATCGAATTTCTGAAGGCGCATGCAGTCATTTCGAGGTCCTGGGTGATGAGGATGATGACGCACGGCAATGCGGGTGCTGCCGCCACGGACCCTCATGCGGAAGATGCTGCTGATGCAATGACACCGGTCGTAAAAATGGACAATGATTCGCACCCTGCAATGTCCCTGTCTGAAGCTCATGACAATACGGTAGAAATCATCAGGTGGTACGATACCGAGAATCACGACAGATTCGATGTATGCGCCGATGACCATTGCCAGCGCTATCAAGGGCTTTCGAGGGCGACGGACCCTGCTGCGAAGCGGGCCGTGGACGAGACCTGGGGCCAGGTGCTGATGTCGGGAGGGGAAATCTGCGACGCCCGTTTTTCGAAATGCTGCGGGGGAATTACCGAGAAATTCTCTTCATGCTGGGCGGATGCGGATTACGAATACTTGGAGGGCGGACAGAAATGCGACTGCGGCCGCGCCACACCGGAACTGCTGGCCAAGGCGCTGAATTCTTATGATTTGGAAACGGATGACTGGTACCGCTGGCAGGTCGAATATGGCCGGGAAGAACTTTCCAAGCTGTTTGCACGGCGTTCCGGCCTGGAAACAGGGGAGATACGGTCGATGATTCCGTTGGAAAGGGGAGTTTCGGGACGTATCGTGAAGCTGGAAATCACAGGAAGCGAAAAGACTGCGGTGATAGGCAAGGAATTGGAAATCAGACGTGTACTTTCGGAAACCCATCTGAAAAGCTCCGCATTCGATATTGAATATCTCGATGCCGCAGGCAATATCGTGCCCGATGAAGCGGTATATGCCGCAGCCGGGTCCTCCGCCCGCCCCGTTTTTGAAAAAATAAGACTGAAAGGCTCCGGCTGGGGCCACGGGGTGGGCCTGTGCCAGATCGGCGCCGCCGTCATGGCTTCCGCCGGCTCCTCCTACGCTGCCATCCTCTCCCATTATTACCCCGCCTCTTTATTAGCGTGAATATGAAGAAAAACTCAATATCTCCTTGGACCTGGGTCCCCACCCTCTATTTCGCCGAAGGCATCCCGTATGTCCTCGTGAACACGGTATCGGTGATCATCTTCAAGAAAATGGGGATGTCCAACGGTGATGTCGCGATGTTCACGGGCCTGCTTTACCTTCCGTGGGTCATCAAGCCGCTGTGGAGCCCGTTCGTAGACATTATCCGGACAAAACGCTGGTGGACCGTGTCCATGCAGCTACTCATGACTGCAGCCATGCTCTGCGGAGCTTTTTTCCTGCCATCCCTGACACCTGAGGAGATATCCTCGGGCAATGTGCCTGTATCTCCGTTCATAGCCGCTCTCGCCGTGTTCTGGATTACGGCTTTTGCTTCGGCTACGCATGACATAGCGGCTGACGGCTATTACATGCTGGCGCTGAATCAGGATCAGCAGGCGTTTTTCGTAGGCATCAGAAGCACGTTCTACAGGCTTGCCACCATATTCGGACAGGGATTCATCGTCTTTATTGCCGGGTTGGTGGAAAGCCGGACAGGCAGCATTCCTCTCTCGTGGAGACTGACACTCATCCTGAGCTCCGTGATTTTCGGTCTGATTGCCGTTTATCATACCTTTGTTTTGCCGCATCCGCTCACCGACAGGTCGCACATGACGGCAGGGCAGCGTTCGGAGCGGGCCAAAGAGATTTTCAGGGAATTCGGCCGGACATTTGCCACCTTTTTTACGAAAAGACATATTCTGCTTGCCCTGACATTCATGCTGCTGTACCGGCTTCCCGAGGCTTTTTTGGTGAAAATGCTGAATCCATTTCTGCTCGACCCCGTCTCTGCGGGCGGTCTCGGCCTTTCTACCGAGCAGGTAGGCATAGTTTACGGCACGATAGGCATCATGGCGCTGACTCTCGGAGGAATACTCGGGGGTATGGCTGCTTCGAAATGGGGCTTGAAACGTGTGCTTTGGCCCATGGCCCTGAGCCTTGCCCTGCCTTGTTCCGTGTTCCTGTATCTCGGTGTCGCTCAGCCTGAAAGTCTTTGGGTGATAAGCGCTTGCGTGGCTTTGGACCAGTTCGGCTACGGTTTCGGATTTACTGCTTACATGCTGTACCTGATACTGTTTTCAGAAGGAGAATTCAAGACGTCACACTATTCTCTCTGCACGGCATTCATGGCCCTGAGCATGATGCTCCCCGGGATGGTGGCAGGCTATCTGCAGGAATGGATAGGCTATGTCGGGTTTTTCGAAATGGTGATAATATGCTGTTTTGCAACAGTATGCGTGACTTTTTTTGTTAAACGGACCATCCGGTAATCGGATTGATGGAATTCATGAAAAATCGATGAAAACGATGATGAAAAAATATGCTGCGGCTGCGGCTGCCGCCGCAATGCTGATGTTCGTACATGCAGTCATTGCACCGGCATCCGGTGCAGAAAAAAGAAAATCTTCGAAAAAGGATGTTCTTCCCGGGGTTGAGGTCTTGGTAAAACGCGGTTTCCCGGGGCTGAAAGGCAGGAATGTGGGTTTGGTGACGAATCCGAGCGGTGTCGACAGGCAGCTGCGTTCCACGATAGATATCCTTTTCAATGCGCCCGATGTAAATCTTGTGGCTCTGTACGGGCCTGAACATGGGGTGCGCGGGGATGTGTATGCCGGCGGCAAGGTGTCGGACCATGTGGATGAGGCAACAGGACTTCCCGTATATTCTCTTTATGGGGCGACACGCAAGCCGACTCCGGAAATGTTGGAAGGAATAGATGTCATGGTGTATGATATCCAGGATGTGGGTGCCCGGTCCTATACGTTCATCAGTACTCTCGGTCTCGTGATGGAGGCATGCGCCGAACTCGGTATCGAAGTCGTGGTCCTCGACCGGCCTAATCCTCTCGGCGGAGAAAAGATAGAAGGCAGCTGTGTGGAGGACGGTTATTTTTCTTTCGTGAGCCAGTACAGGATACCCTATGTATACGGCTTGACAGTAGGGGAGCTTGCGCTGCTGATAAATGAAAAGGGGTTGAACTGCGGGCAGCTCGGGAATCAGGCTCCGGCTCGCTGTTCGCTGACGGTTATCCCTATGGAGGGATGGAAAAGGTCCATGAGATATGAAGATACCGGACTGCCGTGGGTGCTGCCTTCTCCGAATATCCCGTATCCGACGTCTTCCGCATATTATTGTGCAGCAGGTATATGCGGAGAACTTTACGGCTTTCTGAACATAGGTGTCGGCTATACTCTGCCGTTTCAGGTTTTTGCGGAGGAGTGGATAGACGCCGAAAGACTGAAAGAATGCTTGGATTCGATGCGTCTGCCCGGGGTGGCTTTCCGGACAGTTTATTTCAAGCCGTTCTCCGGGCGTTCGGCCGGCAGACTGCTGCAGGGTGTACAATATTTCTTTACAGACTATGATTCGGCCCGCATCACCGAGGTGCAGTTTCGTGTGATGGAAGCCATAGCGATGCTTTATCCGGACCATAAACCGTTCGAAGCCGCGTCTGGCATCGGCCTTTTCGACAAGGTCTGCGGCTCTTCCGAAGTCCGTGAAATATTTTCGCAGTCATACAGATTCGAAGATATCAGGGATTTCTGGCGCAAGGATGAAGAGGATTTCCGCCGCCTTTCTTCGAAATTCCATTTGTATAAATAAAGTGAGTTCGACGAATTTATGTTGTTCAGGACTAAGGAATTCGTCGAACAGTCGTTAAGGATTTCTTCGAAATCCGTTTGTCTCGACGAATGCATATTGCTCCGCACTAAGGAATCCGTCTGAGGGGCGACCTCGTCGTATTTAACAAAAAATTCAGAATATTCACAATATATTAATCCGGATTAACAACTTCGTAACCGATTCGTAAAATTCCCGCTACTTTCACGCGATACCTTTGCCGCCGGAAAAGAAAAAATAGAAAGTAGTGGGAAAACTGAAATTTATTCTGGCCCTCGCTGTTTTGATTTTCGGTCAGATTGCTGCATGGAACGCAGCTGCAGCGCCTGAGAACTCAGGCGACATCTTGAAAGGAGCAGTCATTGACGCAGAAACGGGCGAGCCTCTCATCGGAGCCGCCATCTTGGTGAGCAATACCACGGAAGGCGTCATCACGGACCTCGACGGTACGTTCAACATCAATCTTCTTCGTGATTATACGGCATTTGAAGTCTCCTATATAGGATACAGGCCGGTGCCGTTCGAAATCATTACTGATTCCGGCCGGATGAGACTGAACGTGGCTCCGGAATTCACTTCTTTCATTGCCCTGACGGGCAATACCCTCTCGATTTCGATGCAGCCTGACGGCGAAATGCTCGAAAATGCCGTAGTGACCGGCAGAAAGAGTCTCGAATCCCTGCAGGCCCTCAGAAACGAGAGGATAACCTCCGGTTTTGCAATCGAGAATATCGGAGCCAGCGAGATGAGTATCAAAGGTCTGTCCGACGCCCAGGAGAGCGTGACGAAAATGTCGGGTATTTCGGTGGCGGATGCCGGCCAGCTCATCGTCCGCGGCCTCGGAGACAGATACAGTACGACGACCCTGAACGGTCTCCCGATAGCCTCTCCGAATCCTGACAACAAGCTCATACCTTTGGATATTTTCCCGGCATCCACCATACAGAACATCACGGTGAGCAAGGTCTACGAGGCCAGTTCGTATGCCGACTATTCCGGAGCCCATGTCGATATCAGCACCAAGGAAGGCAAAAGCGAAGACTTTTTCGACGTATCGTTTTCCACCGGAGGATATTTCAATACTTTGGCAGCCGGCAAATTCAGAACGATGGACTATCCGTCGCTTTTCGTCACTCCCCGGCTCGACGCAGCGGCAAACAATGTAAAATATGCGGAATTCGCCCAGTATTCGAAGAACAACAGGATATTCGAGACAGGGTTCACCACTTCGGAAAGGAGTGTCCTGCCTGATCTGAACGGAAGCATCGGCTGGGGCAAGACACTCGCTTTCGGCACCCACGACCTGAGCATCTTGGCTACGGCAAGTGTCAAGTCCGGAGATGAAATCTACCGTAACGCATTTTACAGGTCGTATGAAGCGAGTTCTTCCGGAAACATGATGAGCGACTACGACTATGACAGCTACACTAAAAAATTGGACATTGCGGGGTTGGTGAATCTCCAGTATGCTTTCAGGGAGAGCGACAATATAAGTTTCACCGTATTTTATGCCAGAAATGCCAAAAGCGCCCATTTGGACAGGGCAGGATACGACTATCTCGAAACTCTCGACCTCATAGGCCGCAACCAGGTGTCCCATTTCTACAAGCTGCAGGACTATCAGCTGGCCGGTCATCATGAGTTCGAAAGAGCCTGGCAGTTGGACTGGGGAGCATCCGCAAGTTTCACGAACAGCGACGAGCCGGACAGACGGCAGGTGATGTTCGAGAGACTCGATGACGGTACCATTAAATTCTACGACGAGAAGAATCAGGAAACCAACAGATATTTCGGAAGCCTCGCCGAGAATGAGTATGTGGCCAATGTCAGGGCGACACACGACTTCGACGACAGGGGAAACCGGATAGATTTCGGACTTTCAGCCAAATACAAGACCAGAAATTTCGATGTGACACGATTCGAGTATAATCTTCTTTCATACGACGAGGCCTTGACTGATCTCGACCGTCTCGATCAATGGTTCGACTTCGACCGTATTTCCGACGGCACCGTCGGGATAGACAGGAAAAAACATGACAGGGACCAATATGACGCGTACAGCGTGGTCGGAGCCGCATTTGTGGAAACGGATTTGAAATTCGGGACAAAATGGTCTTTGAATGCCGGTCTCAGGGCCGAAATGAGCAGGCAGAGCGTGACTTACAGCACCGACGTGGAAAAGGCTGTCCGCGACCTGGATGCCATAGACATTTTCCCGGCTGTAAACCTCCGCTATGACGTTACCCCGGAGCATTTCCTGAGACTTTCCCTCTCGCGTACGGTCACCCGCCCGTCTTTCGTGGAGATGGCTCCGTTCCTGTATCAGGAAAGTTTCGGAGGGGCGCAGATTATCGGTAACCAATATCTCGAAAACGGATACAACTACAACATTGACCTGAAATACGAGTTCTTCCGCGAAAATTCCGATGACATGTTGGCCGTGACAGGCTACTATAAATACCTCGAGAATCCTATCGAACGTACCCAGAGGGTGAAAGGCGGTGCGACGGAACATTCTTTCGAAAACGCCGACCGCGGTCATGCGGCCGGAGTGGAGTTCGAGTTCAGGAAAGCCATAATAGAGAATCTTCTGCTTTCTGCCAATGCCTCGTACATGTACACTGATATCAAACTCCCGGCGGGAGGCGTCTATACGAACATGCAGAGGCAGCTCCAGGGCGCCTCCCCGTATCTTGTGAATGTGGACCTGAGCTATACTCCGGAATTCCGAAACGGCTCCGCCCTGACTGCAGCCATTCTGTACAATCTCCAGGGGCCGAGAATACAGGCGGTAGGTATCATGGGGCTCGGCGACGTGAAGCAGCGTCCGTTCCACAGCCTCGATTTCAATTTCTCCTACAAGTTCGACAAGCATTTCTCGGTGAATCTATCGCTGAACAACCTGCTCGATTCTGCAGTCCACCTCGTTCAGGATATTCCGAATGCGGACAGGACAGTGGACGTGGAGAAATGGAAAACAGGCCGCGGCTTCGGAGTGGGCATCAGCTATTCATTGTAAATCATAATCATAATCAAATAAGTTTAATTTAAACTGAATCAAAATGAAAAAATTCAATTTCTTCGCAGCTGCCCTCATGGCTTCCTGCTGCACATTCACTTTCGTTTCCTGCGACAAGGGCAACGATACTCCGGAAGAAGAGGAAGGACTTCACGGCTACGTGACCGAGGATCTCACTCTTGAAGCAGGTCAGACATACTATCTGAGCGGCAGTCTCCAGGTGCAGGCTCCTGCTACGCTCACCATCGAGCCGGGCGTGACCGTGATAGCACGCAACAACGGCCAGATCAACTACATCCTTATCGAACAGGGAGCAAAGATCAATGCCGTAGGTACTGCCGACCGGCCTATCGTACTGACAGCAGAGAAACAGTCTCATGGAGCATGGGGCGGACTTCATATCTGCGGAAAGTCCCATACCAATGTGGATGGCGGACGCGGTACTTCCGAAATCGGGAATGCTGTGTACGGCGGTTCGGAAGAGAATGACAATTCCGGAGAACTCAAATATGTGAGACTTGAATACACGGGTTATTCTCTCGACGAGGAGCATGAGGCCAACGGCCTTTCTCTCTACGGTGTGGGAAAAGGTACCAGGATATCATACGTCCAGGCTTACAAAGGCTCAGATGACGGTATCGAATTCTTCGGAGGCTCCGTAGATATCGATCACTGCGTAGTCGTGGACTGCACGGACGATTCTTTCGACTGGACTGAAGGCTGGAACGGAAATGCGACTAATATCGTCGCCTATCAGATTTCATCCGAGTGCGACTGCTTGATGGAGTGCGACAACAACGGCAGCGATTTCAGCGCAACTCCGGTTTCCCGTCCGACCATCACTAATGCTACCTTTGTCGGCAACAACAGTACTGAGAATACGCGGGGGCTTCGTTTCCGTGCAGGCACCCAGGTCATTCTCAGCAATGCTCTCGTTACCGGCAAACCGAAAGCCATCACTCTTGAAACTTCCGAGACCGACGGCTCATTCGCAAACGATAATTCCACTATTCGAAATACCTGCATTTCTACGGTTTTTGAAAGCAAGTGGACTACGGGTGAGGGGAGCAATGTGACGGATGTAACAGGCAGCTATACTCAGACAAGTTTCACTGAGGACGGAAATGTCATAAAGGCAGACCTCGCTTCGGTATTGTCCGACAATTTTATCGGAACTTATGAAAATGCAGGTGCGGTATCCGCTAACGATGACTGGACTGCAGGCTGGGTAAGAGCGAACTGATTTTTCCCGCCAGTCTTCTCAGCACCCTGTCATCTCCGGATGCCATCAGTTCGATATTGCCGCGACGATGTATCCCGGTCTTTATCCCTTCATCGTCCATAACTTCCAAAAGATGCTTTGCAATGGCAGGCGCCGGATCTATGATGTTGACATCAGGTCCGGCGATTTTTCTGATCGTATCCATCAGAAACGGGTAATGCGTGCATCCGAGAACTATGGTGTCCGCTCCCTCATCCAAAAGCGGCTTGAGGCTCGCTCTGACGGTATCTTCCGCATCAGGACCTGAAATGATTCCGCTTTCGACCATCTCGACGAATCCCTGTCCGACATGTTCCACGACAGTGACCTTTCCGTTTGCCAGCTCTCTCGTGTGCCGGTATTTTTCCGCTTTCAGAGTGCCTGCCGTAGCCAGTACGCCTACGACTCCCGAGCGTGTCATGCCTATTGCCGGTTTTATGGCCGGCTCCATGCCTATGAATTTTACGGAATATTCCTCGCGCAATGTCGATATTGCAGCTGCAGTAGCAGTGTTGCATGCTACTACTATGATGTCGGCACCTTTCCCGATCAGCATTCCTGAGATTTCCCGGGCTCTTTCCGTGATGAACTCTTTGGTTTTTTCACCGTACGGGCAGTTGGCATTGTCCGCGAAGTAGACATAGTCTTCCCCAGGAAGTACTTTCAGTATTTCCCGAAGTACGGACAGTCCGCCCACTCCTGAATCGAAAATCCCTATTTTTGCCATATCCTGCTTTCCTTATGGAATTGCAAATTTACTAAGAATCTGTTTGAAATTTTTTTAAAAAGTTCGTTTTTACGGATAAAACAAAAGAGGATATCGTTGCGGATACCCTCTTTTGTTCTTCTGATTGCAAGTATCAGTCTTTCCCTCCGCCGAGCGCCCTGTACAGCGTCACGGTTTCGGCAAGCTGGTTGTATTTGTCGGATACGACGCTGAGCTGTGCATTCAGCAGAGACTGCCGGGCCGTCAGAATTTCGAGATACGAGCCGTAGACAGACCTGTAATAGAGTTTTTCAGAGGTATAGACCGTCCGTTCCAGATCCGTACATTGAGCCTGGTGTTTCTCGAGCATTACGCCTGCGGTTTCGATGGCGTACAGAGCGTCATTCACCTCCTGTCCGGCATCGAGTATGGCCTGCTTGTAATTCTGTTTGGCGATTTCTTCCTGAGCCTTGGAAACTTTCAGGTTGGCTTTCAGCTGGCCCTTGTTGAATATCGGCTGAGCCAGTGTCCCGATAGCATTGATGAGCACTCCGGCAGGGTTTGTGACGGCCTGACCGAGGCTGTTCGTCCATCCGGCGCTTCCGGACAGGGTCAGTTTCGGATAAAAGGCCGCACGAGCCTGGTTGGTGGTGTAGTAAGCTGCAGCAAGCGCCATTTCAGCCTGATAGACGTCAGGCCTGTTGGAAAGCAGATAGAGCGGTACTCCTACGCTTGTCACCTCCGGCAATGTCTGCTCGGCGAGAGTCCCTCGTTCGATGGTGCCGGATACCTGTCCTATCAGGGCGCACAGCGCATTTTCCGTCTCTTTTTGCTGCTGTTTCAGCTGAGCGTTGGATGCCTCGAGACTGTACAGATTGGCCCTGGCCTGAGTTACTGCATTTTCGTTGATCGTACCTACTCTCAACTGAGCTTCCATGGTCCTGACCTGCTCTTTCCAGATCACTACGCTTTCGTCGCTGATTCTTACCTGTTCATCCATCATCAGAAGAGCATAGTAGCTCGTGGCGATAGTAGCGATGATCTGCGACTGTACAGCCTGTCTGTAGGCTTCCTGCTGGAGAAGGGTGGCCTGAGCCTCTCTTTTGGCATTCAGCAGCGAGCCGAAAATGTCTATGTCCCAGCTCACACTGCCTCCGAGATTGTAGGTGTAGCTCGGCTTGTTCCCGTCAATGCTCGTGATTGTCCCCTGAGGAGACAGATTCAGTGACGGTGAGTAAGCCCATTTGGCTGAATACAGCCCTGCCTTGGCCTGCTCGACCATGAGTATGGCGGACTGCAGGTTGGTGTTGTATACAAGCCCCGTGTCGATCAGTTTTTTCAGATACGGGTCCGTAAATATTTCCTCCCATGGCAGACTGCCGAACGAGGTCGTGTCTTCCGGATTTGCTATGAGTTCCGACCTGTACAGGCTGTCAGTGTTTACCTGAAGATTTTCAGGCCTTTCATATTTGCGGTATATAGAGCAGCTGCCCATTATTACCGCAGCCAATGCGAAAATTATGATTTTTTTCATATAGCACTCTCCTCCATCTCTCTGTCTTCCTTCCTCTTGCCCATGACTTTTTCCTCTATGTACTGGAATATCACGAAGAACATAGGCGTGATGAAAAGAAGGGCGATAGTTCCGATTATCATACCTCCTACCACACCGACACCGAGCGACTGGTTACCGTTGGCTCCTACTCCGTGTGCAGTGACGAGCGGGAGCATACCGAATATCATCGTCAGCACTGTCATGAGAATAGGTCTGAGCCGGACACCTGCAGCCGATACTGCCGCGTGGCTGAGAGACATTCCGTTCTTTCTTCGTTCGGTAGCGTATTCCGTGATAAGAATGGCTGTCTTCGACAACAGACCGATAAGCATCACGACGCCGATCTGCATGTAGATATTGCTCTCCAGTCCCCACATACGCGCGAACAGGAAGCTGCCCATGATACCGAACGGCACGGAGCAGATGACTGCAAACGGCAGGAACAGACTTTCGTAAAGACCGCACAGAATCAGGTATATGAACACGATGGCTATGATATATATGAGCGTCGTGGTATGCGATTCCGCTAACTGGGCCTCCTCCCTCGTCATGCTCGAGAATTCGTATCCGAATCCTGTAGGAAGAGCCGTTTTGGATACTTCCTGGATGGCGGCGATGATATCTCCCGAACTGTATCCCTGTGCCGGCATACCCTGCACGGTAATACATGGGAACATGTTGAACCGGTCGAGGTTTTCCGCACCGTATGTCTTGGTAAGGGTGATGAACTGGCTTACAGGAGCCATGCCGTTCGCCGTCTTGACGAATATGTTGTCGAGGGCCTGCAAATCATCGCGGTACTCAGGCTTTGCCTGGAGCATCACGCGGTACATCTTGGTGAAGCGGTTGAAGTTCGACGCATAGATACTTCCCAAATAACCCTGCATCACGCTCAGCACCTGATCGGAAGTGATTCCGGCCCTGAGGCACTGCGCTGCATCCACATCCACTCTGTACTGAGGGAAATCCGCGCTGAACGACGTGTAGGCCATCTGGACTTCCGGACGCTTGTTCAGTTCCGCTATGAAATTCTGGGTGACGTCGAACAGTGTCGCCATACCTTTGCCGGATCTGTCCTGCAGGCTGACGAAGAACGAGTTACCTGTACTGTAACCGGAGATCATAGGCGGTGCGAAGACGAAAATCTGTGCATTTTTGATATGTGCTGTCCTTGCATATATCATGTCGGAAACGGCAGTGTTGCTGTTCTCTTTTCCCGGTCTTTCATCCCATGGCTTCAGTTTGATGATCATCATACCGTGGGATGCTCCGGAGCCTGAGAAGCTGAAGCCGGACACCTGATTGTATACCTTTATCTGAGGCAGGTCCTTGATGCTGGCCGCTACCTCGTCCAATGTTTTCGTCGTCTCGTGCAGCGAGCTGCCAGGAGCCGCATCCACGCTCACGAAAAGGGTACCCATATCCTCGTTCGGTACAAGAGAAGTCTTGCTGGTACTCATCAGATAAAGCAGAACCGCTACGGCAGCGATGAGGATGAGACCGCCGGCCCATTTGTTCCTGATAAAGAACGTCACTCCATGCTTGTATTTCTTCGACATGCTCTGGAATGCGGCGTCGAATGCGATTCGGAAACGCGTAGTGAACTTTTTCGGTTTTTCACCGGGTTTCACTTCCTCGTTCGGATGAAGGATGAGGGCGCACATCGCAGGCGAGAATGTCAGGGCGTTTACTGCCGACAGACCCACGGATACGGCCATGGTCAGACCGAACTGCGTGTAGAACACTCCGGAAGTTCCGCTCATGAACGATACGGGGATGAACACGGCCATGAAGACGAGGGTGGAAGTCACGATAGCGGAAGAAATCCCGTTGACGGCATCCACCGTAGCCTTGTAAGGCGATTTGTATCCGGCATCGAAACGCGCCTGAACCGCTTCCACCACGATGATGGCGTCATCGACGATGGTACCGATGGCAAGCACGAGAGCGAAGAGTGTCAGAAGGTTGATACTGAATCCCGCTATGATGAGGAATGCGAACGTACCGATGAGGGCTACGAATATACCGAGTGTAGGAATAATGGTCGCCCTGACATTCTGCAGGAAGACGAATACCACGAGAACGACCAAGAGGATGGCCTCGAGGAGCGTCTTGATGACCTCATGGATGGATGCATCCAGGAAGTCCTTGGTACTCATGATGTCGACAAGCTCCACGCCTTTCGGAAGATTCTCGGAAACTTCCGCCAAGTAAGAGTCTATTTCGTTGATGATTTCGTTGGCGTTGCTGCCTGCAGTCTGGTTGATCATACACTGCACGCCGGGATCTCCCATCACCTTTCCGGTGTATGAATAGCTTACTGCTCCGAGCTCGATATCGGCGATGTCTTTCAGACGGACGACGCTTCCGTTCGGGAGAGCAGATATCACGATGTTCCCGAATTCCTGTTCGGTGCTCAGACGCCCCCTGTATTTCAATGTATACTGGAAGACGTTTTCGGAGTTCTCTCCGATGGCTCCGGTAGACGCCTCGATATTCTGGCTGGAAAGAGCTGCCGATATGTCGGACGGCTGCAGTCCGTACTGGGCCATGATGTCAGGCTTCATCCAGATACGCATCGAGTAGTCGCCGCCCATGACATTCGCTTCCCCGACACCGGAAATACGCTGGATTTCCGGCTTGATGTTGATGGCGAGGTAGTTGGTGAGGAAAGTCTCGTCATATGTCCCGTCAGGACTGTACAGAGCGAAGATTTTCAAGGTGCTGCTCTGTCTCTTTATGGTTTCGACACCGACTCTTGTCACTTCGGCCGGGAGCAGGGACGTCGCACGGGAAACCCTGTTCTGGACATTGACTGCAGCCATGTCCGGGTCCGTGCCCTGTTTGAAATAGATACTGATGGAAGCACTTCCGGAGTTACTTGCGGATGACTCCATGTAGGTCATGTTCTCCACTCCGTTTATGGCCTCCTCCAAAGGTACGATCACACTGTTCTGCACGGCTTCGGCATTCGCTCCGCTGTACGTAGTGCTGACCCTTACCGTAGGCGGCGCAATATCAGGATACTGCTCCACCGGCAGACTGACCAGACCGATGAGACCGACCAGTACGATAAAGACTGATATTACGACAGACAGGATAGGTCTGTCTATGAAATATTTAAGATTCATTTTCCGTTCTCCTTATTATTCCTCCGCTGCTTCTTCTCCGCCGGCATTCTTCTGTTTTGCCGCATCAGTTACATAAGTACCTTCTTTCAGCAGCCCGGCGCCGGTAGCTACGATGACATCGCCTGCGGACAGTCCGCTTTCCACGATGTATTCCTTGCCGTTGTTAAGTTCGAAGACTTCGATCATGGCGGCAGTTGCCTTGCCGTCCACGACTTTGTATACGAATATCTTGTCCTGAATTTCGAACGTGGCTTCCATCGGTACCACGATGCAGTTCTCACGCGGGAAAGGAATGGAGATGTTCGCACTTGCCCCGTTGATGAGGAGCCCGGACGGGTTGTCGAATACGGCCCTGAGTCTGATCACTGAATCTTCGACGATGTTGCTGATAGCGTCGATCTTTCCGGTGATGCCGTACGGCGAGCCGTCGCTGAGTGTCAGATATACTGGCGGATATGACGCTATGGCCTTTTCGATGGAGCCGTACTGCCTGAGAAGTTTGACCGCTTCCTTTTCGGAAATACAGAAATATGCATATATCTGGGAATTGTCCGTAACCGTGATCAACGGCTCAGTCATGGCTGAGCTTACCAAGTCGCCTACACGTATGGAGGTCATGCCGGCAACGCCGGTCACGGGGCTTGTCACTTTTGCGAATGAAAGGTTGTTCGCGGCACTTGCCAGCTGGGCCTTTGCTTGTGCCAAGGCAGCCTTTGCACTGAGATAGGAGTTCCTCGTGGTCTGGAGTTCGAAGTCCGAAATCACTTTCTCCCTGTACAGGTCTTCCTGTCCTTCAAGTGTCAGTTTGGCTGTCGCTTCCTGAGCTTCTGCGGTAGCTACGGCAGCTTTCGCCTGCTCGTATGAGGCCGCATAAGGTATGGTGTCTATAATGAACAGAGTTTCACCTTTTTTTACGGTAGCACCTTCCTTTACCAGTACGTCGGTGATGAATCCCGATACCTGAGGACGTATATCCACATACTGCTTTCCTTCAAGCACTGTAGAATAGGTAGTCGAAAGCGTTCTGCTTTCAAGACCCAGCGTCAGAAACGGATAGGCGCTGGCCTGCGGGGTGCGCGTCACTTCTTCCTTGCATGAGACCAAACCGGCAAGGAGGCACAGCCCGGGGATAAAAAATTTCAATACTTTCATCTTGCTTCTGTATATATTATTTTTTCGTTCAGTTTTTGCAGGTGCAAAAATACCGCATAGTTTTCAACTACATTTGTAAAAATGACGTTTTAATTTGTCCAAAAGTCGCATGATAGTTTGAAAGTTATATATTTTTGCGGTAATATTGTCAAAAAAAGACAACGATTAGAGAAAAACACACATGAGGGCGCTTAATATGCAACAACTGTGCTCGTTTGCGCAAGATAACCGTAAAATCGATGAAAAATTCATTCTTTTCAACGTAAACGATATTTCATTGTTCGAAAAATTCAGGGTGGCAGGCTGCCGGCTGAATCTTCTGTTGTTTTCCGGGAACATAGAAGCCGAGATTAACGGAAAAACCGTGAGTCTGCAGCGCTGCGACTTCGTCGATATTTTAGAGGGCATGACATTGGGCTTTAAAAGTTTCAGCAATGATACGGAGTTCTATTGTTTTGCCACGACGAGAGAATTTCTGATAGATGTGATGCAGAATATAGCTCCCGGTCCCAAAGATTATTTTTCCGCCATCATAAACAACCCCGTGATACATCTGTCGGCAAATTCCACTTCGAGACTGTACAGACAGATGCGTCTGATGGATGACATTTTGTCCGATGTGGACCACAGCTACAGGATCGAGATGCTGAAAGTATATTTCCGTGCCTATGAACTGGAGTTGGGCAACCTGATGATCAAGGAAGACAAGTTCCAGCTGCAGGAGCATGACTCCATAGTCATGAAGGATGTGCTGATGGCCAACTTTATGGATATGGTCTGGAAGAATTTCCGGGAAAGGCGCGAGGTATCCTTTTACGCCAAGGAACTTTGCGTATCGGCAAAGCATCTGTCGCGTGTCGTGAAGACATGGACGGGAAAAACTCCCCATGAAATCATCTCGGAACAGGTCATAGGGCTGTCGGTACAGCTTCTCAGAAACGACAACATGCATATCCAGCAGATTTCCGACATACTTCACTTTGCGGACCAGGCCGCATTTTCCAAGTTTTTCAGAAAAAATATGAATATGTCTCCGTCAGAATACAGAAAAAGGTCGTTGGAAATCGAAAAAAAATAAAACAGTGTCGAACTTTTTGAATTATGAGTATCTTTGTACGAATGTATCAAAATTTTGGAATATGAACAGAATTGTATGTCTCATGCTTGCATTGGCAGCGGTGATTTCCTGCAGACAGACTGAAAAAGATATGGAAAAGGCATTGGATCCTGCCAACCTCGATTTGGCGGTGGCCCCTGGCGATGACTTTTATCGCTATGCGACGGGAGGCTGGATGAAAGCTCATCCGCTGAAACCGGAATATGCACGCTACGGCGTCATGAATGAAATATCGGACAACAATGAAAAACGCCTCAGGGAACTTTTCGAAAATCTCGGAATGAGCAGCCCTGTGCCAGGCAGCGAAGCGCAGAAGATAGATGATCTTTACATGATGGGACTCGATTCGGCGAGACTGGCCGAAGAAGGCGCGAAGTCGCTTGAAAGGCAGTTGTCTGAAATCGAAGCCATATCCGACAGCCGGTCTTTTGCGGAGACCGTGGCGCGGATGCATGCAGCTGCATGTTTTCCGTTTTTCGCGGCATACGTGGCAGCCGACATGACTGACAGCGACGTGAATGTCCTTTATATAGATCAGTCTGGACTCGGGATGGGGGACCGGGACTATTATGTAGATACGGCGAATGCCGGTTTGAAGGAAGGATACAGGCAGTATCTTGCCAGGATTTTCGAGCTCAGCGGCATCGAGAATCCCGATTCGTCCGCGGCGGAAGTCTTGGAAGTGGAAGATGCCATAGCCCGCGTGTCGTGGACGAGCGTGGAGCGCAGGGATGTCTGGAAGGCATACAACCCGCTTTCCGCCAAGGAACTGAAAGATACATGCAGGAATTTCGATTTCGGGGCATGGTTCAGGGAAACAGGGATAGACGAGCCTGACAAAATCATTATCGGCCAGCCGTCTTACC
>CALUSD010000152.1 GCA_944323295.1 uncultured Bacteroidales bacterium
ATGAAAATCCATAATACCAAAAAACTGTTTTTGCTGCTGTCGATGCTGCTCTGGATGCCTGTTCTGTACGCTCAGGTGCAGGTGTCCGGAACGGTCATCGACGAGGATGAGCAGCCGGTTATCGGAGCCGGAGTGATGCTGAAAGGCACTACTACCGGTACCGTGACCGATGTAGACGGAACATTCAAGATAGAAGTTCCGGACGACAAGGCCGTACTTGAAATCTCATGCATCGGCTTCATCTCCCAGGAAGTCCCTGTGGGAAACAGGAACAATTTCCGTATAGTTCTGAAAATTGATGCCCAGACCCTCGATGAAGTCGTGGCCATCGGTTATGCCACCGTCAGGAAAAGCGACCTCACCGGCTCCGTATCATCCGTGGACATGGACGAACTGAACAAGGCGCAGACCCTCTCGTTCGACCAGGCGCTCGGAGGCCGTGTGGCAGGTGTGCAGGTAGTTACGAGCGACGGTCAGCCGGGAGCATCCGCAAATATCGTCATCCGAGGCAGCAACACCATTTCGTCGACATCCGACGGTACTCCTCTCTATGTCGTGGACGGCTTCGCTTCCGATGATTTCGACCTTTCGTCCATCAGCCCGAGCGATATCGAGTCCATCGACGTCCTCAAGGATGCGTCGGCTACGGCCATCTATGGTGCCCGCGGTGCGAACGGCGTCATCATCGTCACCACCAAGCGAGGCTCGGAAAGCGCTCCCCGCGTGACTTACGAAGGCTATATCTCATATCAGGAGAAGCCTCAGTTCATGGAGCTGATGAACGGCTATGAATTCGTGGCCTATCAGGAGGAACTCCAGGGCGCAGACAGCATGAAGGGCACATATTACAGCTTCGACCCGGAACTCGGACGCAACCGTACTCTCGAGGACTACAAATACATCCCTTATACCGACTGGCAGGATGTAGTGTTCCGCGCTGCACCGATGACCTCCCATCACATATCCCTGAGCGGAGGTACCAAGAATACGAAATACAGCACGAGCGTATCTTACTACAACCAGCAGGGTATCATCATCAAGTCTTCATACGAAAGTCTGAAGGCGCGTGCCACCCTCGACCAGCAGATAGCCAAGAATCTGAAAGGCGGCTTCACGCTGAATTTCTCGAACAATGTTTCGGTAGGTTCTGCTCCGTCTCAGGGCGGAGGCGGCTCTACGCAGTACTTCCTCTATCAGGTATTGGCATATCTGCCAGTTCAGTACGGTACAGAGGAGGATATGGAGAACAGTCTGGCGGAAGTGGACCCGAACTACCCTTACAACCCTGTCAAGACCATCCAGAACCAGTATTCTACTCTCAAGAGCAAGTCGTTGACCATGAATGCCTACCTGACATGG
Source organism: uncultured Bacteroidales bacterium (assembly GCA_944323295.1). Taxonomy (GTDB): domain Bacteria; phylum Bacteroidota; class Bacteroidia; order Bacteroidales; family UBA932; genus Cryptobacteroides. The sequence goes on from CALUSD010000152.1 coordinate 1,360, forward strand.
AACATCACGAAGGACCTGACTCTCCGCGGTACGTTCAACTATAACTGGCGCAACGACCTCAGCCAGACCTACAACAGTTCCGAAACTTACTGGGGCGATCCTAAGTATCAGGCAAAGCATTCGAACGGAAACTTCTCGTACAAGACCTGGAATCAGTGGACCAACGAATATACGCTGACCTATCGCAAGAAATTCGGCGGACATAACATCCAGGCCATGCTCGGAGGCTCCCTCTACAGCAAGACCATTACTACGCAGGGGGCAAGTTCCGCCATGGTGCCGTGGGATGAACTCGGGATGTGGGGCATCGCGAACGGAACTCCGGACAGCATCACCTCGAACAATTTTGTGGACCGCATGGCATCAGGATTCGCCAGATTCAACTACGACTGGAAATCGCGTTATCTTTTCACCGCCACGATCAGAACGGACGGCTCATCACGTTTCCCATACCACACCTGGGGCTGGTTCCCGTCAGGTTCGTTCGCCTGGAAAATCACCGACGAGCCATGGATGCAGGGTGCAAAAGGCTGGCTGACCACACTCAAGCTGCGTGCGGGCTGGGGTGCTACCGGAAACTGCAACACTTACATGAACTATCCGTCCATCGAGCTGTACAGTTCCGACGAGAGCTATCCGGTCAACGGCGACATAGATAACAATCCAGCCATCTATTACTCCCAGATGGCCAACAGGGCGATGAAGTGGGAGACTACCTATCAGACGAACATCGGTCTCGACTACAGTTTCTTCGGGAACAGGATACACGGAGAAATCGACCTTTATCAGAAAGATACCAAAGACCTTCTGCTCGATGCCGAGGTACCGCCTTCCACAGGTTTCACCAAGGTGCAGCAGAATATAGGAAGTATCCGCAACCGCGGTCTCGAGTTTACGATAAACACCGTCAATCTCAAGGGCGGACGCGGCAAATTGGAATGGACGAGCAGTTTCAACATTTCCTTCAACAAGAGTATCATTACGGCTCTCGCCGGAGATCAGGACTATCTCGTCACCGGTGTGAACTATCCGACCATCAGCAACCTGTACATTGCCCGTGTCGGGCACCCTCTTTCTGAAATGTACGGCTATGTCTATGACGGAGTATATCAGTATTCGGATTTCAACGAAGTCGCTCCGAACGTATTCGTGCTGAAAGACGATGTGCCGAACAATACGAACGAGCGCAGCCAGATCCAGCCGGGCGACATCAAGCTGAAGGATATCAACGGCGACGGACAGGTGACTACCGAAGACCAGACTGTCATCGGACACGGACTTCCGATACATACGGGCGGATTCACGAACAACTTCTCATACATGGGATTCGACCTGAGCATCTTCCTGCAGTGGTCATACGGCAACGATGTCATCAACTACAACCGTGCCCAGCTCGAGAACCTGTCGTCACGCAATGCCAACAGGCTCGCCTCCGCCATGAATCACTGGACTCCGAGGGTGGACAACGGCGACGGGACCTACACCGAAGGAAACTATACGAACTACCTCTGGGGAGTCGAGGGCGACCTGGTGGGCATCAATACCAGCAGGGTAGTGGAGGATGCTTCGTTCCTGAGACTGAAAAACGTGCAGCTTGGCTACACTTTCCCTGACAAACTTCTCAGAAGGATGAAAATCAGCGGACTGCGCATATATCTCAGCGGACAGAATCTCTACACGTGGACGAAATATACGGGCTATGATCCGGAAGTTTCCACCAGGAACTCGGCTCTGACCAAAGGTTTCGACTACTCCTCCTATCCTAAGACGAGGTCTTATACATTGGGCGTAAAAGTTACATTCTGATCAAGATATGATGAAAAAGATATTTACTGCAATATTTATGGCGGGTCTGTCCGTTTCCTGCAGCTTTTTGGATACGGACGTGTACGGCAGCATGGACAAGGAAGCCATCTACAGGGATGAGGCTTCGTGCTTAGCAGGTCTGTACGGCGTCTATGACGGACTGCAGAAAGAGGGGACTTACGGGTGCAACCTCTGGGCCGACCTCGATGCGGGCACGGATATCCTCGTGTGGAACCGCGGCTACGGTGCGAACGAGCCGAGGATCTGCCTGTACAACTACAACAATACTCTCACGGCTCTCGAAAAGAGCTGGACCGACCTTTACGCAGGCATAAACAGGGCCAACGACTATATCGACATCATCCAGCAGAGGACCGACGAGGAGTGCGGAAGTGCGGAGAACAAGGCCATGTTCCTCGGCGAGGCAAAGGCTCTGAGAGCGCTCTACTACATGAATCTCGTAGCTTTCTGGGGCGAGGTGCCGCTCAGGACCGAGCCGTCGCGCGACCTTTCGGTGCAGCAGAAAGCACGTGCTTCGCAGGAGGAGATTTATGCACAGATCATCAGCGACCTGCTCGATGCCGAGAAAGGCTGCCGTCCTGCGGATGAGCTGAATGCTCCCGGACGTATCGCAAAGACTACGGCACAGGCTCTGCTCGCCAGGGCCTACATGTGGCAGGCCGGCTATCCGGTGTATGCAGACACATGGGATGACGCCCTCTACTGGGCGCGTCAGGTGCGCGACAGCGGGCTGCATCATCTGTATCAGGACGAAGATTTCGGAGACGGTGAAGGGGTGATGAACGGTTATCAGGCTCTGTTCAAGAACATGTGCCTGAACCAGTATGACCTGAACTACCGTGAGAGCATGTTCGAAGTAGAGTTCTACGGCAACGGCGTGACGGACAAGACCGACGAGGCCGGAGGCGTGGGCCTGTATCTCGGCGTGATGCAGGGGCTCCAGACCGATGAGGACGTGCCTTTTGCATACGCATGGTACGATGCTACGAACTATCTGTTCCATCTTTACGAGACCGGGGATGCGCGTCAGTGGTGGAATATCGCAGACTATCACTATACGAACGACGGCGAGACTGCTACTGAAATAGCATATACCGAAGAAGAAAAAGCCGACAAGGATGACGGCAATCCGGGGAAATGGCGTGCCAAGTACGATCCGGTACGTCCGTGGGCAAGAAACAACTCTTCGATCAATTTCCCTGTAATGAGATATTCGGACGTGCTCCTGATGATAGCGGAGTGCGCCAACGAGGTGAACAACGGTCCTACGCAGGAGGCAGTGGATGCTGTGAACGAGGTGCGTGCCCGCGTCAATGCGTCGCAGATATCTCTCAGTACATATTCGAATGTCAGAGCGTTCCGCAGTTTCGTGCGTGACGAACGTACCCGCGAGCTTTGCTACGAGGTGCCGCGCAGAATGGAACTGAGGCGTTTCGGCGAGGACTATTTTATGCAGCAGGTACAGAGAATGGGCAGAGAAGAAGTTGATACCGAGGGCGGCTATACGATAGGTTATGAGGAGAATACGAACAACTACAAGTGGCTGGCAGGACAGAATGCCACCTTGAAGTTCGTATACTTCCCTATTCCTCAGCGAGAACTCAATACTAACCCGACCTGCGGTCAGAACGAAAGATGGTAATCATGAAGAAATTTGCTTATATGCTTGCACTGCTGCCGTTTGCAGCAGGCTGCAATACGGATGATGTCATGGATGTGACCTTCGATGTCACCATGAAAAACGATCCGCAGGAGATCTATGCCGGCGACGAGGTCACTTTCGATTTCACCGGCGACCCTGACTACATAGTGTTCTGGTCCGGGGAGGACGGCTCGAAGTATGCGAACAGAGACAGGACGAGCTTGGGAACGATAGAGAGCATGAAACTCTCTTACACCATGCAGCAGAGATATTGTCAGAAAGAGACGAAAGACATGCTCCACGTCATGATTTCCACGGACTTCGACGGCGATTATACGGCAGCGGGAATCGAGGCTGCTACATGGACTGAACTTTCGAATCAGGGCGGCGACGACTGGAAAGTGCCGACGGAAGTGAACAACAACCTCGTAATCGAGAGCGGCGGAGACCTGACGGAATACGCTGACGGGACATTCACCTTGGCGTTTCACTATTATACGCCGAATGCTCCTCTTTCAGACTTCATAAGGCATCCGAGAGAGGACATCACGATTTCTTTGGAGAAAGTGTCGAACGGTCAGGTCATCACGGCGTCGAATCCTCAGGACAATTTCGGTTTCCAGTTCGTGCCGATAGACTATCCGGCAGAGAAATACTCGGTCGATGCCACGACGATTCTGATACAGCCGAACAACGATCTCGGCAGTCTGGGCGCCGCGTATAATCAGAAAGGATTCAAGAACGTGGAAATCTGGTGTATCAGCAATGTCCTGAATCCATTGACCGTGGCTCCTGACACGGGCGACCCTATCCGCAGTCTTACCACTCCGATCGAGTCCTACACGTACATTTTCGAGGAGCCGGGCACGTATACGGTTTCGTTTGTCGCCCGCAATACGAATGCGTGGAACATGAAGGAGGTCGTAAGGGAGATCGTGGTGGAGGTTCAGGAGCGATAAAAGATGTAAAAATGAAAACGATTCATAAAATACTGTTATCATTATCATTGCTGCCAGCCCTCGCGGCCGGCAGCAATGCATACGCATCGGCAGATGCTCCGAACGAATGGCGTCAGTACGCTTTCGACAATTTCCACCGGTATTCCGCAGAAGCGCAGGAGGCTGAACTGACCAAAGAGCAGAAAGCCGGACTGAAATATTTCAGGGACTATTATTACCAGAATCCGTACAGGGGCTGGGAAGTCCGCAGCGTAGAAATGCCGTTGGAGGCGATCCTCGGTCTTTTGCAGGATGACGGACATTTTTCAGACCTCGATCCGAAGGAAAACGCGATAATGTCGGGGAAAGACCAGCAGGCCATTGGACTCTTCATCAAAGAGGCCTTTTACCGTGTCTGGAAGGTTGCCGAGGAATTCCGCGCCGACAGATACGGATTTTCGCTCGACAAGAAAATTTTCCAGAAGCTGCAGCGGGCCATCCTTTACTACGGCGACCTCGAAGTGAGCCGCAGCAACAAGGTGCACCGTTTCCACGCTTCCTGCTTCGCTATCCCTACGGCTGCAGTCAACATATATTTCTGTTTTTATCCTCAAATGGACAAGGTGGAAGCCGGCAAGACCAAGGACCAGCTTCTGATAGATACTCATGACATGTTGATGGCAGTCGGCCTCCAGGCCTGGACACAGCCTCTGCGAAATGACGAGACGGACAAGGATGTGGTGCAGTTGGAGCGTTTCCGCCATCACGTATGGTGGGTCGGAGGCAATGCCCTTGCCTACCGCTCGCTTCTTCCGGTGGCCGTGATGTACAGTTCTGCCGAGATGGTGGATCTGCTGAAGGAGGTGGCGCAGCGCGGTATCGGACGTACGTCGCAGTATACTTATGATTCTGCGTTCTGGACTGAAGGATGTACCGAGGACGGTGCCGGATGGGGGCACGGGATGCAATGCCTCATCTGGGGTTATCCTATCGACGGAAACCTCAATGCCTTGAATTTGCTGACTTCCCTGCAGGGCAGTCCGTGGGAGAACAAATTGAGCGAGGACAACAAGACTACTCTGATGAATTATATTGCAGGCAGCAACTGGTATTACTACAAGGGCTATGTGACCCCGTTCGTGGACCGTCAGACTGCCGACTACAGCAAAAATACGCCGAAAGATCCGCGTACGCTCGGGATGGTGAATACTTTGGTCAAAAGCTGGGGAGACTCCTTCGATGGAAAGCAAAGGGCTGAGCTGGCTCAGTTTCAGAAAGAGGCCAAAGCCCGCGACATAAACATGGAGGGCTATCCGGACGGTCTTTATTCGGGCACGAGATGGTTCTTCAACAATGACGACCTTATCAAGAAAAATTCCCGTTACCATATCATGGTGAACATGTCATCCTACCGCTGCGACGGCTTGGAGAGCGCTGACGGGGCGGCCGATGGCTACAATTTCTTCCCGACGGACGGCATGACCCTGTTCCAGAAGTCGGGGAACGAATACTATCACCTTACAGGCGCATGGGATATAACCGCTACTCCTGGAGTGACTGCGCGCGAGGGGATGAACAAGATAGAGCCGGTGACCAACTGGACGGGATATTGCAGCAAATACAACTTCGCAGCAGGAGCCACTGCCGGGGGCGAGAATGCCGTGGCAGGATACAAGTTCGAGAAGATGGACGGCTCCATAAAGGAAAATGCCGACGGCAAAGGCGACAACGACGGGATGAATCCTGTCCTGTACGGAGTGCGGGCCTACAAGTCCTGGTTCATGTTCGGTGACTACATGTTAGCTCTCGGAGCGGGCATCACGAATCTCGAGCCCGGGCAGGAGGGGACTATCCGCACGGCTATCGACAATACCTGGCATGAAAGCGAGGTGACGGCGATGCAGGACGGAAAGCAGATTCCGGTCGGCGGAGGCATCTGGTCGTTCTACGTGGGCGGAAAGCCGGTGTGGGTGATTCAGAAAGGAAAATTCGCCTATACGGTGCTTCCAGAATACACTCAAAACGCCTATTTCTGCCAGGAGACATTGAAAACCGACTGGGTGAAATACAATGCCGTGAACTCCGGCAAGAAAGATTTGCCGGCCACTGCAGATGCTCTCAGACTGTGGATAGACCACGGCAGGGAGGTGTCGGACGGCAAATACGGGTATGTCGTATATGCCGGCGAGGGGCTTCCGTCCGAGGATTTGCCTTTCGAGGTGCTGCGCAATGATACTTCCATCCAGGCGGCTGCGACTAAGGACAGAAAAACCGTCAGCGCTGTATTTTACGAGCCGTCGGCTGTTCTTGAGGCAGACGGGGTGAAACTTTCCGTTTCTGCGCCGTGTTCCGTGATGATAGACGGCGACATGCTTTGCGTGACAGATGCCGAAATGAATTTCGACCTCAAGGAAATCACCGTGTCGTACAACGGACGTGATTTCTCCGTCCCGATGCCGCAGGGTGCCCTTTGCGGCAAGGCAGTCGCTATCGCCATCGACTAACAAACGGATTTCGAAGAAATCCTTAACGACTGTTCGACGAATTCCTTAGTCCTGAACAACATAAATTCGTCGAACTGACGTTAATAGTTGTTCCGAGTGAAACCCTTCTTGTCATTTCGAGCGAAGGGCGAAGCCCGAAGTCGAGAAATCTGCTCAAGATGACAAAGAAGCAACTATAACAACGAATAAAACCGCTATGTTATACCGATACCTTAAACTATGTTTGTTCATTGGAGCAGGGCTTTGGATGTCCTGCTCCAATGTTGAAGATTCTGAAACGGGAGGAAACACCGGTACGGATACTCCCGATGACGAAACCGTTGCCGGAGACACTCCGGCATGGAAGAATTTTGTTTCCGGAAGCGAAGAAAACGTCCTTCTCGACTTTTCATACGCCGGATACGATCACGGGGAATCAGAGCCTGCGGATATCTATAATTTAGGGTATAAAATCTATGACGTGACGAAGTACGGCGCAATACCGGATGACGGCAAATCCGACAGGCAGGCATTCATAGATGCTGTGACGGCAGCTCTCGGCGGGACTTCCGAAAAAGAGATTTGGACATTGGGCAGCCGCCAGTACAGTACGAAACCCGTAGAGAATGCACGTGCCATAATATATTTCCCTCCGGGAGAATACATCATCTATGACAAGGAGACGGATGCCATGGATGCCGACGGAAACATCGATCTGGAAAACGGCAAGTCTTATTCGTTGGAAATCAGAGCGGGACATTTCATCATTGCCGGTGCCGGCAAAGACAGGACTGTCGTCACTATGGCCGACCCTTACGAGCCTATTTCGGGCGACAGGTACGACTATCCCGAGCCGCTGCTGTCGCTGAAGAACTGGACCGGACTGAACGACCCGTTGTGCGAAGTGACCGGAAGCGCTGAGAAAGGCAGTTTTGAGGTGGAGGTCAGTTCTACGGCAGGTCTTTCCGAGGACATGTGGGTAGCCTTGCGCATGCAGAACAGCGATCCGGAGGTCGTGGCGGCGGAACTTGTCCCGTATGATGCCGACCCGGAATGGACAGGCATTATCAACAGTGGTGTACAGGTGGAGGACATGCATCAGATAGCCTCCGTAAAGGGCAATACAGTCCGTTTCAAGGAGCCGATAATGCATGCCGTGGACCCGGACTGGGGCTGGGAAATATACAAATTCACCTGCTATGAGGAAGTCGGAGTTGAGGACATCACGTTCAAGGGGCATGCTGCCGAAGTATTCGAACACGCGGTATGGTCGGAGAACGATGCCTATTCCATAATAACCATGATGCGTATAGCCAACGGCTGGGTGCGGAGGTGCGATTTTCAGAGCGTGTCGGCTGCTGTCAAGTTTTCTTCATGCGCCAACGTGTCGGCATATGACATCGATATATACGGCAACAAGGGCCATCATGCCGTCTATACCTCTACTGCGTCGAGGGCGTTTATCGGCAAGGTCACGGACAGAAGCGAATATGCCGGCATACAGAATTACGGACAGCATCATTCCGTGGGGGTTTCCAAACCGTCCATGGGTACGGTTTTGTGGCGCTGCGAGTGGGGAACTCAGACCAATTTCGAGGCCCACGCCACGCAGCCTCGTGCGACGCTGTACGACTGCTGCCGCGGAGGGTTTCTGCTCGGTCATGCAGGAGGTGCCGACTCGGAGCTGCCAAACCATTTGGATGACCTGACTTTGTGGAATTTCGAGGCTCTGAGCGCTACTCAGACTGATAACCTGAAATGGTGGGATACGTCCAAATACTGGACTATTCTTCCTCCGACCATAGTCGGCTTCCACGGCGTCGGCATCACATTCGATCAGTCGCAGGTCAAATTGGACGAAAGCCACGGCATGGCCGTCACCCCGCAGTCTCTCTACGAAGCCCAGCTCGAACGCCGTCTCGGCTCCCTCCCGCGCTGGCTCGATGACCTGAAATATTGATCAGGTGCATTCATAACGAAGATTTCAGGCGGAGGAGGGCTTCGATGAAATAGTAGTCGGCGTAGATGATGGAGTAGTCGATTTCAGTACCGGCCGGACGGTGCCCGGTGGAATGAACGAGGAATGACGGGCAGGAATCTCCGCCGCGGTAGTTCTCATAGAGGGAACGCAGCATCTTTTTCGCGGTATCGAGATAAGCCGCACCTTTTTCCCCTCCGACATAGCCGGACAGTTCTACCAGGGCGGAAGCTACCACTGCAGCGGCGGATGCATCGCGGGATACGTTCGGAATTTCAGGGTCGTTGAAATCCCAGTAAGGCACCAAGTCGTCAGGAAGCATTGACAGGTATTTGTCCGTGATTTTGCAGGCGAAGTCCCTGTATTTGTCGTCTTTTGTGAAACGGTAGCACATCGTGTAGCCATATATCCCCCACGCCTGGCCGCGGGCCCACATGGAATCGTCGGAATAGCCCTGATGGGTGCAGCTCCTGATATGCCTGCCGGTAGAAGAATCATAGACAGCGACGTGGTAGGATGTGCTGTCCGGGCGGAAATTGTATTTCATCGTGGTGTCTGCATGGGACCGTGCGATCTCCGCATATTCCGGCCTGCCTCCGTTTTCCGCCGCCCAGAACAGCATCTCAAGATTCAGCATGTTGTCCATGATGGTGTTGTGCCCGCCGAGATTCTCCATTTCGCGCGGCCACGAGAGAATAGTCCCTGCGGCAGGGTTGTAAAGCGATGCAAGCCGGTCCGCTGCAGCAAGAATGACTTCCCGGTATTCAGGATTTCCTGTCAGGCGGTAGCCGTTGCCATAACTGCAGAAAATGATAAAGCCGAGATCGTGGTCGTATGCAGGGATTTCGCTGAGAAACCCAAGGGCTTCCGTATATTTTTCGGCCGCTTCCCGGATCTCCACGTTGCCCGTATATTCGTAGTCGTACCACAGCACGCCGGGCCAGAAACCTTCTGTCCAGAGCTCCTTGCTGACAGGACATAGATTCCAGGTGCTGTCTCCCGGCGCAATGTTTCTCGGAGACATTCCATAGCCTGCGGATGCAATCTGTGCCAGTGTCCTTTCTGTTTGTGCGGCGCAATAGTCGAGACAAGTCTCTGTCTCTGCCACGGAATTTTCATGAGCCGGCGAACACCCGAGTGTCGCAATACAAAATGCTGTCGCTAATATCTTTTTCATCGCTCGTTTTATATGATTTTTTACTTATCCACGAAATACCTCCTCATTCTCATTCGAAACGGATGTAGTCCACGTCGATCCAGCCGCGGTCTTTCCCGGTACCGGCACTCGAGCAGAAAAAGCCTGTTTTCGCCCCTATCCACCTGCCTTCACGGGCATGGAATTCATCTCCTGCCGCTTTGAAAGACTTGCCGTCGGTACTGTAAGAAAACCGGCATACTCCGTTCGCATCCGATTTTACCCTGAACCAGATATCTGCAGTATATTTGGGCGTCGCTCCGCTTTCCACTTCTGTCAGAGGTATTTCAGCCAATGTCACTACTTCTTCCGGTGTTCCCTTGTCGGCATCACGGCAAGTCCCGTACTGTATCAAGGCCTTTTCTCCTTCTCTGAGCACCGATATGTATCCATAGTCGAAACCCATCACGAGCAGTCCCGCCTTATCTCCGTCGCCTTTCGAATTGAAAGCCATCTTTGCGGTAGCTGTAAACGGCTCGGCCGGCATTTTCTGCAGATACAGATTCGGCACACCCCACAAATTCGGCACATCTTCCCTGTGCCCGTATATTCTGAAAAAACCGTAACCGCTGCCGAAACCGAACCAGTCCTGCCTGTTGGCATGCCATTGCCATTGGAGCCCCTGCCCGATGGCATCGAATTCATCGCTGACGGCCATTTCGCACTCATCCGAGGTCGGCAGGTCGGGCATCCGGTATTTCCTTACCGGTTCTCCGCGTCCGTCACCGTCCCTGTCGACGCCTATCACGCACCAGCCCTCGTCATCCCATGTCAGAGGATTCAGATGCACGATCCGTCCGAACGGCTGTTTTTCCTGGAAATGGATGAACCAGTCTTCTCCCGACGGAGTATCCACCCATGCACCCTGATGAGGCCCGTTGATGTCGGTATCCCCCTGAGCCATCACGTTCCGGGCTTCATACGGCCCGTAAACCGATTCGGAGCGCATCACGAGCTGCCACCCCGTGGCCACGCCTCCTGCCGGAGCGAAAATATAATAGTATCCGTTCCTTTTATAGATTTTCGCACCTTCTACAGTGTGGTGTCCTCCCTGATTTCCGTCGAAAACCATCACTTCATCCCCGATACAGGCCGTCCCTTCCGAATTCATTTCCGAGACGGTGATGATGCTGTTCAGTCCGCTTCTGCTCGCAGCCCAGGCATGTGCAAGATAGACTTTCCCGTCGTCATCCCACAGAGGAGAAGGGTCTATCAGGCCTTTCCCCGGCTTTACGAGTACCGGCTCCGACCATTTCCCGACAGGGTCCTGCGTCCTTACCATGAAAATCCCGAAATCCGGATCTCCCCAGTATATGTAGTACCAGCCGTCATGGAATTTTATGCAAGGGGCCCAGACGCCTTTCCCATGCTGCGGCGTGCTGAAAAACTCCTCCGGATACAGTTTGTCGATGGCATAATTCACTATTTCCCAGTGTACGAGGTCCCGGGAATGCAGTATCGGCAGCCCGGGCACGCAGTTGAAAGAAGATGCCGTCATCCAGTAGTCGCCGCCTGTCCTGACCACATCGGGGTCGGAATAGTCGAAACACAGGATGGGATTCGTATAAGTGTCCTGTGCCGGCTTCGCCTGCAATATGTTCGTCACAAGTCCCGAAACCATGATGGCCACGGCCAATGTCGGTATCATTTTCCTTTTCATAATATAATAATTACGGTTAATCCCTAATATTTACTTAGAGGATGTCTCCAAATGGTGCTTTCTTCGTTACGCTTGATTCGAAAATCCTCATGTACGGAAGTACAATGTTATTAATTTTAAAACAACTTCTTGATGATAACAAAATATTCCGAAGCTGGGAGTCGGAATTTTCTGCCGTCGATTTTCACGGTGCAGTCGCGGTCGGACATGTATCCGACAGCGCCGTTTTTCACTGTCACGGCAGCCGTGGCCGGCTCTTTGGCAGAAATGCTTACCCCTCCGAATTCCGCATAAACGCCCTTGTGCATGAACAGATGGATGTCGTCATTTTCATTGCCGGGAACGGCACCCTCGAAATTCTTGTCATGAGCTCGGCTCCCGAGAGCCAGCACAGCTTCGCATTCCAAACCGTCGCACTGCGAAGCCTGCATCCGGTCGGAGCTGATGATCACGTCTTTCCGCCCGTCCGATTTCTCCACGGAAATTCCCGCAGCATCCGAATCCGCTCCGCAGGAAGGGAACGAGACGCTTTTCACGGACGCCGGCAGAGAATCGGAAAACGGCTCATACAGGAAAACGAACGGAGCCGTCCATGCCTGTCCGTACTGTCTCGCCACAAATGTCCGGCAAGGCGTATTCTTTACGTCGTACGGCATAGACATCCTGCTCAGACCGTCGATATACGGGGCCAAAGCCTTGAATACCTTGCGGTGATCCGAGCCTTTCATCCACATTTTCATTCCTGCCCTGGACCCGTCCCTGCAAGTCATGGTGAAGATTCCCTGCACGTCGTCGGAAGTCATGGCCTCAAACTTGTTCCACAGATAGGAATATGCATTCAGGTGCGCTCCTGCAAAAGCCAGTTCCTCGGTCGGCTCGACAGGCACCGAGAGTTCGAAATCCTGTCCGATATTGTGGTAGAAATAGTCGTGCATCCTGTCCTGTCCGTCCTGCCGGCGTGAGCGGAACACATCGATATAATACCCGTTCTCAGGATCCGTATTGACTATCAGCACCTGTCTTCTCTGGTCGGAAAAGGTCTCCGGCTCGACAAATCCGAAATCTCCGAACATCATGCCCGTATAAATGCCCTCTTTATGCTCCGGAGCCGGGTAACATCCGTTCAGGGAAATCGCATGGTGGGACTGCATCACCGGATATGAGGAGATTCCGTCTACGCACACGGTATTGTGTGCGGGAAACTGCGAATAATATTCGGCATAGTCCAACCCGGTATATCCTGAGCCCCGCCCCATGTCCGGCGCCATGATATAGCCTTTTCCGTACAGTTCCATCGAAATGCCGTTGGCATGGGCATGGTTGCCCATCGAGCCGCAGATGCTCATCATCAGGCTCTTTTCCGGCTCCATCCCCGTACGGGCGGCAAACCAGTTCGCACCTTCGCTCCAGAACACGGGGCTGACATAGTCCGAGATTGTGCCGGCAGGCACATCCTGATCCGTTTCCGGCGGTCTCATCGTCGTGAATGTCGATACCTTGGCCGGCAGCTTCATTTCTTTCCCCGATGACTTGTCGGCTCCCGGGACAAAATATTTGTACATGGCCGTGAAATACTTCTCATCGGAGGGTTTGCCGTGAATCCGCGCATTTTCTATCATCAGCTGGAAAGCATCAGTCCTGAGCGGGCCGCAATGGGTATCTCCCCATCCGCAGATGACTCCGTTCGGGAAAAGATACTGCGGCAGGTTTTTCACGGCTTTCGACAATACCGGATAAGACGCCGCGAGGTCCACTCCGAGTACCGTGTCAAGAAGGTGAATGAAGCCGGCCCATTCGGACATGACCATCATCGAATAGCCGGGCGACTCTTTCCACAGCCCGGTTTTTTCATCGAAACCGTACGAAATCAGCTTTCCCGGGGACCACTGGCGGATGGAGTCCTCGTTCAGAATTTCGTTCAGATACCATTCCCGACCGCGGCCGTCCCCGTAATCTCCGTCCCGGCCCAATACCAGGGCGATTCTCAGTACGAACTGCGCCTGGATGAGATTCCAGTTGTTGTGAGGGACGCCTCCGGCAATGATGTTGTCCGCCCACTTTTTGAATGCCGCCTCGTATACCGGCAGTTTTTCCGAGCGGGTTTCTTCCAAGAAATCATGCAGGAAATCATAGCACTCGGCAGCCGGGACTGCTATGTCTTCATGGATAACTTCGAAAGAGTTCAGTCCGAGCAAAGTCTGCTGATGGCCGTGATTCAGGTCTACAGGCACTTCCCTGTAGTAAAGTCCAGTCATGTAAGTGTCGAAAATATCCGCAGCAAACCGTGCATAAGCCACATCACCGGTCCACCAGTAAAGAAATGCGGCGTCGCGGGCAAGATTCATTATCTCCAAGTTGATGGACTCGACATTCCTGCCTGTTTCACGAGGGTCGGCCCAGACCAACGGCTCTCCGTCCTGCGTCTTGTCATGCATCAGGAGGCCGAGCGAATCCTGATAGGGAGCGATGTCCTCGAGTTTCGGCCGTCTGTAATCGGTCTGCGTGCCTCTCGAAGCCGTAAAACGCACCGTTGGTACGGGAGCATGGCCGGCCACATGGTCTAACTTTTCTCCCTTGACATAAATCTCGTCTGCATGGCTGTCCCAGTACATCTGGAGCCTGCTCACTATCCACTCCGGATCTGTCTCATGCCTTTGGGCGAACGGATGGATTTTCGAGACGAGGCCTTCCATCGCCTTGGCACCTGCTTCGGTTTCAAGCAGGGTTTCAATACTCTGCCGGCACTCGGTACTGTTCACCATCCGCGGATAACC
>CALUSD010000153.1 GCA_944323295.1 uncultured Bacteroidales bacterium
CAGGCTCTGTCATGAATACGCCGAACGGATAAGTTTCATGAATATGTCCATGCACTTGTCCATAGCGGAGCCGGATGCCAACCACTCTCGGATCGCGGCCGGCTGCATCGGCAGAATCACCGATGCAGCCACCGGTCCCGATTCCCGGAAACGGCCCGGTTTCACATCGGCTTCGAATCGAAGATAGACTTTCTCTTTTTCGGCAAGAGATATTTTTATTTCAAGGAAGGAGAAACAATCCCTGCGGTCATCCCACTTTACGGCTGAACGGAACGAGCGGCCGTCCTCATTGCCTGTCTTGCAGGCAAGTTCATCCATCAAAGTCTTCACACACTCCCGCAGACGGGATTCGTCATAATACATGGCATCGGCCCGTTCCTTTTCGAATGCCGCCCGACCTGTCTGAGGATGGACAAGAGAATAATATGACTGTTTCATGCCGGCCATGGTCCGATCATTTTCCGATGCGCTTGGCATGTTTCTTGGCGTTGGTCCAGTCTTCACGCTCCAAGGCTATTTCAAGCTGCTTTATGTTATAATCATCGTCATCATACTTGGATGTTCCCTCGAAGGAAACATTTTTCATGTTCCGTTTATTGTCCACATCGGACAATTCCGATTCCTTGAACTTGTCCATACAATTTTGCCAGTTCGGCATAATGTCGTTTTTTCGCATTTCCACGACCGTATCCCTGCCAAGCTGTATGGCTTCGAGCCGGAGCTTGCCGTCAGGATGAGTTTCCGATGCCGGGGTGCTGCCCAATGACCGTTCATAATTTCCTATGCCTATCCCGTTCATTTCGGCCAATACTCCTGCAAAAAAGTCGGCTCCGAGTTCTCCGGCCCATGGTTTGTCTGCAAAATCCTCCTGAAGTATCACATGACCGATTTCATGTGCCCATACCTTGGTCTGATCCTCGAAAGTATTCCATCCCATCTGATCGAACTGGGATTTGCTGTATACCAACCGTTCATCGCCGATGCGCGCCATATCGCCTATATATACCCCGGTACTCTCGCCCTCGGACACAGGCAAATCTTTCAATCCGAAAAAACTGCAGGCCGTATGTGCCGCCGTCCGTACTGAAAAATCACCTGTCAAAGGCACTTCCGTCCTGATAAACCCGGGAGTGTCGCTGACTTCCCTGACACTGTCCAGCTGCTGTTCGAGATTCAAATTTTCCATATCATACCGAATTTTATAAATTTCTTGATTTTACCGTTTCCGCGAGCCACGTATCGTAGCAGGCCGCTTTTTCAGGACCCATGCAGCCCTTGACATACAAATTCATGAAAGTCGGCAGCCGTGGCCCCATATAGTCGGAAAAGGAAGCTATCCCACGTGCTATCACGGTATTGAAATCGGAATGGCTCCTGCGTTTCAGCGCCATGTCATACAGTCCTCTGCCTATGCAGGCCACAACAAGCCGCTCACAAAATGTTTTGTCCAATGCGACAGCGGACTCTATCAGAGCGATTGCCCTGACTTTGTCCGCTCCGGACATGCCGGCACATTCGACGGCATACGACATCAGACGCCTGTCGTATTGCCGGCCTTTCGCGTAAATGGAATAAATTATTGCCGGCAAGGCATCTGACATGGAGGCATCCTTATCCGGAACGCCGGAATATGTTCGGGTTTCGTCATAAACATATCTGTCGATATGACAAAGTACGGCCTCCTCCCAGCCTTTCTGGTAAACGACAGCCGTACCTGTACCCAATCTCGAGACTTCACGTTTCTGTCCCTCGGAAAGCCCTACCGAATCACCGGCGATGTCCCGGTCGAGCCTGCCCGGCAATGCCATTATGATCTTCGTATTCGTGTTGCTTATCGCCGCATAGTCGAGCAGCGACGGGCTTTGGTCCGCTATGATAAAACATTCACCGAAAGTCCGCATCTCGGCAATGGAAGAGGTAATCATCTCTACCGATTTACCTATAAGATTCGCACTTTCGGAAGACTGGGCCGAAGACGTGCGTTTCAGCAGGTTATGAGCTTCTTCCAGCACGACTGCATGCTTCAACGGCAGGTTTTTCCCTCCTTGAGACATTCTGTATTCATTGAGTTTCATGACCAACAGCCCCATTATCAGAGCCTTGGTCTCAATAGAGCCCACCCGGCTCAGGTCGACGATGACATTGCTGTCGAAAAGGGTCTCATCGCTTACGGATTCGCCGCTGAAAATCTGCCCGAGAATACCGTTGCACATCGAATGCAGACGGGTGCCGAGGGCCCCTTTGTAATCCCCCTTGGAATCCGACGAATATTCCGACTCGTCCACATACATGTTCAGTTCTCTCACGACATCGGCGAACGTAGGGAAAATGCCGTATGCCGAATCCGATGTTCTGAGATTCCAGCCGCACGAGACGTATGCGCGTTCCATAGACTCTTTAAGGACTGCAGGCATGGCTGCATACATGGGCCAGCATGCATTGAATATGTCTATCAGCCGGTCTATATGCTCGCTTATATGGACTTCATCCGGAAATTCGAAAGGGTTGAGCCTCAACAGTCTGTGAATTTTAGGATTGGTCCCGAAGACTGATACGTCCGGATCCGGTCCGAAGACATCCTTGTACTCTCCCTTGGCAGGCTCTACGACCATGAAGGTCTTTCCTTCGTTTTTGAGCTTCGACAGAATGGAATAAACTGCATTCGATTTGCCGCTTCCCGTAGTTCCTGTCACGAAAATATGCGATGGCAATACGGTTTCATCAAGCTCTACCCTCATGTTTTCGTACTCATCCCCTGCATGGACCAGATTTCCGAGGCCGATCGTTTTCGATGCCGGTTCCGGCAGATTACGTCCGAACGGAGCGAATTCCTTTACCGTAATGCCTGCAACGGAGTGAAGCGGAAAATTTATCAGGGATGTAAGCTCGGTGGTATTCAGCCATGTCCTGATTTCGGAAAACTGCCTGCCGAACGGATGGATACAGTCAGGACAATAAAGGACGGGCGGCTGAATGAAAGGTTTCAGGCAATATTTTCCCTTACGGTCCGCATACTTTGAAATGTCTATTGTCCGGATGGCTTCATATTTCGAATTTTCCCCGCTCAGAATGGATTTAAGCTGCGTATGTATCGTAGTGTTGCCGGCTTCGACAAAGAGGTAGCAGCCGACATTCCACATTCCGATTCCTTTACCTGCTTCATATCTCTCATTGTGTTTCCTGATATGGACAGCTGCCGTATCCATGGAAGCATTGACAAGCGTCTTGCCCAAGGTCAGGGAATGGTCTTCCGACATGGAGGAGGTGATTCCGTGATATTCACCGGAAGTGACCGAAGAACTCTTCCCCCGGCTGCTGTTGGAAGAAGCTGAAAAACCGAACAGACTTCCGCCGAGGCCTTCTGCTTCGGAATCGAAATTACTTTCCGCACGCCCGCTGTTGTTTCCCGATGTCGTCGAGCCGGAAGTTCCCTTTCTTACAGCATCGGATACTGATATCTGTTTCAGGGATTCTACCTGGCCGAGCAAATCGCGGCCTTTCGACAGGACGGTATCGATGGCTTCGTTGGCAACCGGCTCCGCCACGACAAGATATGCCATTCCGCCGCCCGACGTACCGGTCATCAGATATTCCAATGTGGACGGATACCCTGTTCCCGCATCGGCTGACGGGATGCCTGTCACGGCATAAATCCGTTCATATCCGGTATTGCGGAAGCGTTCCGCATCATCTGCCACGGCACATTTCACACCCTTCCAGCTGACCTTTACAAAAGATGATATTTCTTCGGCAGCAGCATCTATATCGTCCGGACCGATATTTTCCCCAGCTTCCACGCCAAGAAATATTTCATATCCGGAGCCTTGCCCCACGATAAGGAACAACAGACGCATCTCCGGCATCCTGCACGCCAAAAGGATATTCTGCAGCGCGGTAAAATAGGCTTCCGGTTTCATTCCGTCCATAAGACCTATCTGGCTGATTTTCAGCCAACGCACCCTGTAACTGTCATACTTGCCGCCTCTGATGCACTCAAGGGCTTTCCCTCCTGTAATATTGTTCTGCAATCCTTCCATGCTCCGACGCTCAAGCCCGTCTATAACGGCAGCGGAGGCCGAAGATACTGCATCCACATAAGATGCGATTTCCGCCATGAGCTGCTCCTTGGACACCATTGCGGTCTCGGCCGACATATCATTTCCGCGCTGCTGAAACGGCGGAGTGTTCTTTCCTTCGTATTTCATTTGATTTACAAAACACTATCATATGACTCCCGCATATACTGAATCCACGGCTTTGGAAATGGCGGACAGGCAATTATCCACAGTCCTGTTTATGGAATCTTCCGATGGGGAAACCACATCCACGTATGACAGCATTACATTTTTGAGAGGTTCCATATTGTTAAGCTCCTCCATCGTTATCCTGTCCTTATAAAATGTTGCTTCGGTTACTCCCGACCATGAATCACGCCTGTTGATAATAGTGAATAGTCTTTCCGCGATATTTTCAATCATCGTCAATATCAAATCATCCCTGCCGCCGATTTCCGCGACTGCCTTGATATTCAAATTCTCGATTGCCTGCAATCTCCGGTCATCGAAGCCGTATTTCCTTGCGTGGAACAAAATATCCTGTCTGACAGAGGCGCAGTCAAGAGATAACTCGCATGGAGACATTCCCAGAATATTTTTCTTCACAGCAATGCATAGAGAGTGGACACTGCGTCGAGGGCCTGTATATCGTAAAAGGCCGTCTACTGTAAACCGCCATTCGGCTTCAAATTTCAATTTACTGCCTTGACGATATTTGGTATCATATATCTGACGCAGTTCCTCCGTCAGGAAATCCTCCTGAGAATACATCAGTTTCAGCTGCACGAAATCCCGCCATACCTT
>CALUSD010000154.1 GCA_944323295.1 uncultured Bacteroidales bacterium
CCAATACTACACCGTCATCGGAGATTTCCCTGTTGAGAATCGGAGCGAATGATCCGGATTTCAATCTGCGTCCCGAGCCTGCATATGTTATCCGGGAGAGAGGAGTGAAGTCGCATGTTTTCGCCTCATGCATAGAGACGCACGGTACTTACGATTTGCAGGTGGAGCAGTCTGCCAATCTTGAACACTCCTGCGAGAGCGTGACTGTATTGACGGACAGCGCGGATTACACTGTGGCGGAATACGGCTTTGCCGGAGGGCGCAAGGTGCTGCTGTGTATAGCCTTGACCATGTCCGACAGGACAGCTTCCCATTCGGTATCCCTTCCTGACGGACGGTCGCTTTCCTGGACGGGCCCGGTGCATGTCGAGTACAGATGAGGTCAGACGACCATACATGGCGGAGCCGGCAGTTCGGCAACTATGTATATTATTAAACAACACAATATAATGCATTATGAAAACAAGAAGCGAAACATTCCAGTATGAAAAGGACTTGCAGTGGGAGACCCCGGGTCCCGGTATCAGAAGACAGATTATGGGTTATGACGGCCAGTTGATGATAGTCAAGGTGCATTTCGACAAAGGTGCCGTCGGTACCATGCACGAGCATTATCACAGCCAGGCTACTTATGTGGATAGCGGCAGGTTTGAACTCGAAATCGGAGGTAAAAAGGCCGTTCTCGGTCCTGGCGACGGCTACTATGTGGCTCCGGACGAGCTGCACGGCTGCGTCTGCCTCGAAGAAGGCGTACTGATAGACGTATTTTCTCCGCATAGGGAAGATTTCCTTAAAAAATAGCCCGGATTATGAAAATCAGAGGACTGAGATGGTGGGTAATATCTCTCATCGTAGCTATCACCATCATCAATTATTTGGACAGGAACACCCTCTCGATAATGTGGCAGGGTATCGTGGAGACGCTCGGCCTTATCGATCCGGAGGGCTTGACCGAAGACGAGTTCAAGACGCAGAGCAAGGAGCTGTACGCCTATATAAACATGTTCTTCATGGTGGCCTACGGCATCTCGCAGATGTTGTCCGGCAAACTCTATGATAAAATCGGTACCAGGAAAGGCTTCGTCGCTTCCGTCTTGGTATGGGGAATATCGGATGCCTGCACATCCATTGCCACCGGCATCAAATCCCTTTGCGGATTCCGTGCTGCCCTCGGTCTGGGAGAAGCGGGGCCTTGGCCTGGAGCTACGAAAAGCAATGCGGAATGGTTCCCTACGAAAGAACGGGCCATGGCCCAGGGGCTGTTCAATGCCGGAGCTTCCATAGGAGCCATCCTGTCTCCGATTATCATAGCATTACTTTATTCCATCTGCGGATGGAAGCTCACGTTCGTGATAGTCGGCAGCTTGGGTATCATCTGGATTATCCCATGGCTCATCATAAACAAGAAAGGTCCCAAGGAACATCCATGGATTACCGAAAAAGAGCGCGACTACATCATCAGCGGCCAACCTGAATGCAAGGTGTCCAACGATAAGGGCCTGAGCTGGGGCCAGCTTCTTTCGAACAGGAAAAGCTATGCAGTCATTCTCGGCCGTTTCTTCCTCGACCCTATCTGGTGGATGTTCGTGACATGGCTTCCGATCTACCTGTTCGACGTATACGGTTTCGATGTCAAGGATATCGGTATGACGGCATGGGTGCCTTACGTGGGCGCCGCCGTAGGCTCTCTGACCGGAGGATGGTTTTCCGGATGGCTTGTAGGCAAGGGGCACTCCGTGAATTTTGCAAGAAAGATTTCCATAGTTCTCGGGGCTGCAGTGACTTTGCCAGCGCTTATAGTGGTGGCATTCGTCTCGGATGCCATGGTAGCGGTGTTGTGCATGGCTGTCATCCTTTGCGGATACCAGTTCTCGATAAACAATATCCAGACTCTCGCAAGTGATCTTTATACGGGTAAGAGCGTGGGCTCATTGGCCGGTCTCGGCGGAGCTGCAGCTACCGTGGGAACCATCATTTCCATATTCCTCGTACCGTTTCTCACCGCAGGAAGCAACTGGCTGCCGTTCTTTATCATGGGAGCCCTCCTTGTGCCATTGAGCGTAGGGTGTGTATTCCTTTTCGGAGGAAAGATAGAACAGCAGGTAAAATAATGATAATACTATATAAACTTTTATAAATAATCGTATTATGAATTGTAAAAGACTTGAAGGCAAAGTTGCCGTCGTTACCGGCGGCGCACGCGACCTCGGCCGCGCAGTTTCGGTAAAACTCGCTCTTGAAGGAGCGAAAGTGTGTCTCAACTATTTCGACAATGAGGCTGATGCCATGACTACTCTCGACATGATAAAGAAAGAGGGAGGCACTGCCATCGCAGTACAGGGCGATATGACCAAGGCTGCAGACGTGAAGAATGTATTTGCCAAGACAAAAGAGGCTTTTGGCGACAAACTCCATATTCTCGTGAATGTAGTCGGCGGCATCGTTGGCAGAAAACTCATCACTGAGCAGGATGAGGCATGGTATGACTTCCTGATGGATGTCAATATGAGAAGCGTATTCCTCTGTACGAGAGAGGCTGTGCCTATGATGACGGAAGGCGGGTCTATCGTCAATTTCTCGTCTCAGGCTGCACGTGACGGCGGCGGTCCTGGCGCATCCATGTATGCGACGGCCAAGGCTGCGGTAATGTGCCATACCCGTGCAATGGCCAAGGAACTCGGACCTCAGGGTATCAGGGTGAACGCTCTTGCTCCAGGCATGATAAATACTTCGTTCCATGACAGATTTACCAAGCCTGAGGCTCGTGAGAATCTGCATCATACAGCTCCTCTCCGCAGGGAGGGTACGGCTTCCGAGGTGGCTGACTTGGTATGCTTCCTTGCTTCCGAGGAGTCCTCGTATCTGACAGGTACGTCGATCGACATCAACGGAGGCTGCCTGTTCTCATAGAGGGGCCCCAAAGGAGGGTTTCCTGCGTTTACGCTTAATATGAAAATCCTCATTGTCATCTTGAGTGAAGCCGGGAGAGTTGCCGTTTTTGTCGAACAGGTTTCCCGGCTTTGCCCTTTGGATGACGAAACAATGATTAAGAGATTCCAAATAACACTGAAATATGAAAACCGATTACTATGAATCCCCGGTTTTGAGGGTAAATGAAATAACGGTCGAATCCGGCTTTGCACAGTCAGAATGGCCGGATTCCGATATCATTGATGGGACCGGCAACTGGAATGACAACGGCTCTGTCTGACATTAATTGCATTTGAATCATGAAAACATTTTATTCAACCATAACGTTCATTGCCGCGGCCATTGCCGTATCGGCATCCTGTCAGAAAATTTCGGAGAACGGCATTTCATCTGAAACACAAGCACTTATCACGCGCATACTGCCTGTCAGCGGCGAATTATGGACTCCGGAAAGCTCCAAGAGCACCTTTGAGCCGGGAGTCGGCCTGTACCTGACAGGAGACGAGCACATATCGGTTTATTATTCTCCGTATGTCGAAGGCAATACAGACCTGGCCGATATCAGCGACCATCCAGTAGAAGCAGTTCCGACTGGCGGCGGATTGTATGCTTTCTCGCATGAAGCCCTCAATGCCGAATCGTACAATTATTATTTCATCATGCCTCATTCCGAGCAGAACCGTTCCGGCAACAGCGCTACGCGGATAGCTGTCAGACTGTCTCCGGTACAGTTCCCGGGAGACAATAACATAGATGCATCGAATGACTATCTCGTCGGAAGGCCTCAGACGAATGTCGGACTTTCCGGGGAACTCGAGGTTACTGAATTCAAACGGCTTTTTGCTCCGTTCCGGATCAATGTCATCGATTCCAAGGGCATTCTTGGAAATGAAAAGCTCTACACTGCCACCTTGTCTTTCGGGAAGGAGGCAAACTCTAATTCGAATACGATGTTGGGTTATGCATATCTGTCTGTAAGCGATGTTTATGAGGAAAACGGCGTTGACAGTTTTACCAGTGCATCGAGGT
The DNA here is from genome assembly GCA_944323295.1 of uncultured Bacteroidales bacterium. Lineage (GTDB taxonomy): Bacteria > Bacteroidota > Bacteroidia > Bacteroidales > UBA932 > Cryptobacteroides. The sequence continues at coordinate 3,961 of CALUSD010000154.1, forward strand.
CGAATGCAGTGTCTGCCGTGTCCAATGAAGGAATAAGCAATGCAGGGGAAGGTTATCCGGTATGGTTCATGCTCAGCCCGATGGTATTCGAAGCCGGTACCGATGCTGTTCTTACGGTGTCTGCCGGTACGAAGACGGTATCGAGGACCGTATCGCTTCCGTTTGACGTAAAAATCGAAGCCGGGAAATTCAACGAACTGACTTTCGATATTTCCGGCGACGGTGCCACTGCAGCAGAGGAATCCCTCACCCAGCCGTTTATCGCTCTCGAATCGGCGTCGTCATCTCTTGTTGCGAGCGACGGAAATACATATGCATGGGGATTCAATGGATGCAGATTCAATTATGCCGACGGAGGTCATTCAGGGGTGCGTCTGAACGGGGGCACCATAGACCTTCCCGCATTCCCGGGGAAAACGCTTAAAGGACTGAGGCTGTTTTCCCACAAGCGCAACGGAGGTGCTGCTACTACCATGGAAACGGATAATATCGTGACTGTGAAATCCGGTGATGCCGATGTCGCGTCCGGGAATTTCAACTATTTCGCCGTCAGTCCGGACGGAGGCGTCCTCGAATTGGATATACCAGCAGAATATTCTTCTTCTCCGCTAACCTTGTCCTCGAACACTACCTCTTCTCTAATATCCGCCATAACATTTATTTTTGAAAATCCGGCTTCGTCGGATCCGGATGCACCGCGTTTCAGTGCTGCCGTTCCTACAGACAGCGGGTATGAAAATCTTTATCTCGGGCGCGAGGTGACCGTAACGGGCGAAAACCTCGACAAGGTCACTGCATTCGTAGTGGACGGGATCACGGCTCCTGTGGTTGGAACTCCAGCAGCGACAGAAGCGCATTTCGTGATGCCGGCGGAAATATCCGGAACAGAAGCCAGGCCCGTAACGCTTTCGGCGATAGTCGGGAGTGAGACAGAGCCTGTCGATCTGGCATCCATCACTGTATATCCGTTTTATTGTACGAAAGGGCTGAGATTAGGTGTCGGCTCCAATTCTGCCGCCAACTATACGGAGGACGGCAGAAGCATGTCTTTCCTTCTGCTTGAGCGCGGCGAAGTGATATCCGCTCAGAAATGGGTGGATGACGACATAGATCCGTTTGCCGCTTCCGGCAATAATACCGTGACCACACAGGTTAACGAGAACGGAAAGAATGTAACTCGGGTCACCGGGTCGGAAACCGATTATTATAGCGTCACTCCGTATATTTTCATAACGACTTCGGGTACTTTGGAAGACGGAGATGCAAAATTGGCTTTCCAGAATCCGTCAGGTTCCACTTCGCAACTCAGGAATCACAGGCTCGAAGGCGGAAATACTTCTGTAATAGGCGACAACAGGACACTTGGCACACCGGTAGTCAAGTTCAGGATATTGTACAATGATTCCGAGGTAAAAGCTGCCGTATCCGACGGCATCCTGAGCGATATTCTTGCTCATGATACCATGTGCGGAGCAAGTGCTCCCGCGTTCGGAACTGAGGAAGGAAGCAGCTCCTGGATAAAAGGCAGCGTTCTTGCCGTCCAATACCTGAATTACGGTCATGCTTCGACTTCGTCGGATAGTGCGGATGATTTCTCTGACGTGAAGAACCAGGGATATATTTATGTCAGGGATGTCACCTGTGCGGATTTGTCGACAGGTTTCCCTCGGTATCCTACTTCCGGATATGTCGAATTCGATCTGTACTGGTCCAATCCGCTGAACTGATATTGACAGTGACTGAAAAGGGCGCTTTCTGCGTTACGCTTGATTCGAAAATCCTCATGTACGAGAGTACACTGCGGTTTTCTCATCTTCGCAAGCCTTGAAATCTCTCTTTCTACTATAACAATAACAAAAAAGACTGGCACTGGCCAGTCTTTTTTAAGTTTCCTAAAGATTTTCAGACAGGAAGTCCACCGTCTTGAAGAAAATCTCTTCCATTTTATCGGAGGAGTTCGAACTCAGGTTATGATCATAGTATTTGTAGATCTGCAGGTCGACCTTGTTCCCTTTGACGGCTTCAAGTTTGTCCGCGAATTCTTCGCTTTGGGAATATTCGACAGTAATATCTGCCGTCCCGCAATATAGCTGGGCGGCGATCTTGTGCTTCTTCGAAATCATGTTCACAGGAGAGGCGTTTGCAAGCACTTTCGGATCGAGATCGAGGAAGTATGCCACTCTCTGAGGGTCTTTCGCCCGAGTGGTGATGGCGGCAGTGGCAAGGTTGTAGATTCCGGAATATCCGACGAAAACTTTTGCATCCTTGCATTTCATGGCGCCTGCTGCTGCCAAGTGCGCTCCGGCAGAGTTGCCCACAAAGCCGATTCTCGACGGGTTGACATTCATTTCTTCAGCATGAGCGCGAACATATTCTACTGCATCGAGAACATCCTGAATCGAGACATTTACATTCGCTCCCGGCTGAGGCGCCAACGTGTATTGGATCCTGACTCCCGTCACGCCTTTCTGTTTTGCCATGTATTGCGACAGCACCCTGTTCGATTCATTTGTGCCCCTGGCCCATCCGCCTCCGTGCAGATAGAATACTACAGGAGCCGGAGCATCGGTTTCTGCGAAATCTACGGTGATTTTCAGCGAATAGCCGTTTTCTTCCTTGTAAATGAAATCTTTTGTCGTCACTCCCTTGTAGTCTTTGCTGCTAAGACGTTTCCGTTCGAGAGTAAACGGCACGAGGAGGTCTTCTACTTCGTCCAAGTTTACGAGTTTTGCATAACGAGACGCTTTTTGGAGTTCGTATGAGCTGTCTGCTTTCTGCGAGAGTTTCATGGAGTACTTGTTGGTGATCGGCCTTGCGGTCGTCTGTGCATCGGCGTCGGTATTCCCGCCTGCAAGCAGAAATGCAGCCGTCAGCAGCGATGCTGATACCGTAGTCAAAAAATTTCTTTTCATTTGAACAGCTTATTGATTTAAATTATTAATTTTGTGAAAGAAAAATTGGTTAACCAAATTACCGTTGACAAATATAAGAAAAATTTTGAATCAATCAGCCACAAAAAACAGTGAAATGAAACCAAGCAAATTTCTGACATTGGCCTTGCTTTTAGCCTTTTCCTGCGGAAGTTCTCCTGTTTCTATTGTCCCGGAGGGACAGAATTCCGGGAAAGGACCGGATTCTTCCGGAGATTCAGGCGTTCCCTCAGAGGAAGAGACCTGGTCATCGAAACATTCGTTGATTGCCGACGGCAACGACGAAGCTACTTATGATCTGATCCTGTCGGGCGGATACAATCATGAAACACCTGACGAATCCGGCGCCCATGCTTCCGCTCCGTTCCGTCATATCCGCCAGAGTTATGATGAGGAGCTCGGAAAATATGTTTTCGATTTTATCCTGCATATCGAGAACGATGATGACAGGGGCAAACCGAATATCACGGACCGTCAGCGCAATGAGATAAAAACCGACGGAAAATCTCCTGATGAAATGGTCGCGCAAAAAGGGGAGACGCTGCGGCTGACATGGAAGTTCCGTCTGCCTGACGGGATGAAGACCACTGCGAAATTTTCACATATCCATCAGTTGAAAGGCATAGACAATTCCGAGGGAAATGCGGATGTGGCGAATCCGCTTGTTACATTTACTGTCAGGACGCTCAGCAATGGCAAACAGCAGTTCCAGATCATTCATGTCGGGCCTACATCCGCTTCTACCGGTAATGTTTACCTGTACAGGACGGATTTGGCCGATTTTCTCGGAGAGTGGGTGGAAGTGACGGAAACCGTAAATTTCGATGAAGAAGGAAGTTATAATGTAAAGATAACGAGAGCAGGCGACGGCAAGACATTGGTGGAATTTTCCGAAGACGGACTGAATCTCTGGAGGGAAGGCACTGCCGGTATCAGGCCTAAATGGGGATTGTACAGGAACTTCGGAGCAGACGGGTGTAATAAAGACCAATTACGGGACGAAACTCTTAAATTCGCGGATTTTGGTATAGAAAAATTGGTTTAATTGGTATTAATTTTATAATTTTGCGCAATTTTAATCATGAGATTAATGCCTAATTCTACACATTCACCGCAGGTCGAGACAGTTATAAGACATATTCGAGCACTTTTGGATTCCGGACGTCTGCTTCCAGGCGACAGATTGCCGGCCGAGCGCAGAATGGCGGACCAGCTCGGAGTGAGCAGAGCCCATGTCAGGACTGCTTTTCAGAAACTCGAATTCTACGGGATTGTGAAGACTTACCCTCAGAGCGGAACAGTGGTGGCAGAGCAGACCGTCCAGGTGCTGGAAGGCCTGATTTCGGATATGCTTCAGATAGACAGCTACGATTTCGAATCTCTCGTGCATGTGAGAGTCCTTCTCGAGGTGGAGGCCATAAGAATGAGTGCGCAGCGGAGGACGGACAAGGATATCGCAGCCATGCGGTATGCCCTCGATGAATGCGACAAATATTTCGGGACAGAAAGGCAGGTGGAAAAAGATTTCACCTTTCATCAGGCGATAGCACGCGGAGCCCATAATCCCGTGATAGCCTCTCTTCTGCTTGTCATCACGCCGGATGTGCTTTCGTATTACAGGAAATACAATGTCTGCAGGACGCCTGGAGATATTGTTTCGGCGGAACATCACGAAATGCTCAGATGTGTGGAGGCTCAGGATACAGATGGTGCTGAAGCCATATTGCGTGCGCATCTCAAAGGTATCATAGAGTTTTCCAAGGAAAACAACAAACTTCGCAAGCCTTGAAATTCCGCCTTTTGGCTTGCTCTCCGATAATTCTTTAAATTTTTATCAGCTATGAAAATATTTGAAATGGCTGCGGCTGTTTTATTGGTATCGTCCTTGTCGGCAGCGTGTGGGGATGATTTTCCGGACTATTCCGAAATAATATCAGGCAGCAATAAGATCGATAAGGAAGACTCTGAAAATTTCGGGGAATGTACCCTGTCTTCAATCTTTTCAGATGGCGCTGTGCTGCAGCGTAATAGCACAATCCCGATTTTCGGCCGGACAGAGGCAGGAGCTGCGGTGAAAGTATCCAATACCTGGAACGGCAAGACCGTCACCGTGCATGCAGATGCTTCCGGCAAATTCGAAGCAATGGTGGAAACCACGGATGCCGGAGGACCATATAGCATGACTGTCAATGATATAACCATAAACGACATAATGATAGGAGAGGTCTGGCTGTGTTCAGGGCAGTCGAATATGCGTTTCAGGCTGAACCAGTCGGATATGGACGGGCTGTCTCAGGATGAAGAACTCGATGTACATGTTTTTGTAGTGCCTGACGGCTCTTCTACTGTTCCGGAAGATGATTTCTCCAAAGCAGGGACCTGGTATTACGGTACGGTATCGGAAATTCAAAGCCGTGTGACGGCGGTGGGTTATTATTTTGCAAGAAAACTGAATATGGAATCGGGAATACCTGTCGGTATCATAAGCGCGGCAGTGGGTAGCTCTACGGCGGAAGAATGGATGGATACCGAAGCATTCGAAGTTCTTTCTGACGAGTATAAAGAGATGTATGAGCCTTCCAATGAGGCTTATTCTGCCGGATGTCTGTATAATTCCATGATTCATCCACTGTACGGTTACGGGATAGGCGGAATTCTCTGGTATCAGGGAGAAGCGAACGTGTACTGGCCGGACTCCTATTATTCTGTGCTGACATCTTTGGCGGAGAGCTGGCGTGAGGGCTTCGGTGACGAAAATCTGCCGTTTTATATCGTCCAGCTTCCTTCGTACGGAAATTCCAAGTGGGCATCTTTCCGTCTGATTCAGCAGAAAGTCGCTGACAATCTTGAATATTCCGGTTTTGTGCCGACTATCGATACGGGTGAGGAAAAGAATATCCATCCGGTGTTCAAAAGGTCTGTAGGAGAGCGTCTTGCAGAATTGGCCCTGTCGAATGTATGCGGTTTTGCGGAATTCAGGTCTCAAAGCCCGGCATTCGAAAATGCTGCCGTCGGGAACGGCAATATCAGGATTTCGTTTAAAAATGTCGGCAGCGGTCTCGTGTCGCATTCCGGAGCAGCCCCGGACTATTTCGAAATATGCGGAGATGACGACGTATATTACAGCGCGGAAGCCGAGATAGACGGGAATACTGTTATCCTCAGTTCCGACAATGTCCCTGAGCCTGTCAAGGCCCGCTATTACATGGTATCTTTCGGCACTCCTGATTTGTTCACATCGGACGGCTGGCCGATTCCGCCGTTTGAAATGTAAACAAAGGGCCCGCCTTAGATTTAGAGAAAAAAAGTATGAAAAAGAAAAAATGACAAAAAAGAGAAAAAAATAAAAGAATCGGGTTTCATGAAAAATATTTAAGGGCGCCCGAAATTTCAGGCACCCTTAAATGTTTGCGGAGAGATCGGGATTCGAACCCGAGATACGATTTTGTCGTATACACGCTTTCCAGGCGTGCCTCTTAAGCCACTCGAGCATCTCTCCTGAATATACGGGATGGCAGAATCTTCTGTCGGTCGTAACGACGAGGACAGTGCCTTTCCTTATTTTCCTAATTCCATGACGACGTTTTTCTCCTCGTCCAAAAGCAGAAGCCTGTCTTCACCGTCGGCCTTTATCTTTACGACTTTTCCCATGGCGTCGAGCACATTGCGCTCGGCTTTCATATTCTCTTCCGGGCCGGCCATCATCGTGGTAGCCATGTTTCCGAAAGTAAATTCCTTGTCTGTATAGGTATATGCTCCGTTCATTATGTTGCAGCCGGTAAAGCCGTGCACTCGCGAATCCTCCGTATTGAATTCCATGAATGGAGTTTTGTCTCCGACAACAACTATGTCCTCGCCGTTGACCTTCAATATGTTCCACTTTCCGGACACTTCCGGCTGTCCGCAACATGAAGCTAAGATCAAGGCTGAAACGGCAGCCATGCAAACATTAAACAATTTCTTCATGACCTGTAAATTTGCAAATCAGGCTGCAAATGTAGCAATAATATTTGGAAACTGTTTGAGAAGCGGTTTAAAATTTTCCGATTTTTCCGAAAATCAAGAAGTCTTTTTCGAGTTTATAGTAAAAAATTCACAACATTCTAAATGTTTCGCATCGAAAATTCGCATCCGCAATATTGCTGGTTGTAAAAACCGTATTCCTTCAAAAGCTGGTTTCTCCTTTCCTGCAGCCCGTTCTTTCGCCAGTTTTTGTCCCACCATACTACATCGTCATAAAGCGATGCCGCAAATGCTCCGGCGGCATTTATCTGGTCTAAACTTTTCCAGCGTGACGATGCAAGTGTCGTCGTGATGACTTTGTATCCGTGCTCATGGGCATATTTTGCGGCAGACGCCAATCTTGTTTTGAAGCATTCAAGGCATCTTGCCCCTCTCTCCGGCTCGTTTTCAAGACCTGACATCCGTTCTCTCCAGATATCATGGTCATAGTCCTCATCCACTATTTCCAATCCGAGAGATTCGGCGAATCTCGAGCACTCGTCTTTTCTGATCCGATATTCTTTTTCGGGGAAAATATTCGGGTTGCAATAGTATATCAGAGGAGTGATGCCGTTGTTCATAAGGCATTCCACTATTGCCGAAGAGCACGGGGCACAACAAGTATGGAGGAGAATTTTGTTTTCTCCTCCGGGGACTTCGAGGATATTTTTATGATTTTCCATGAGCATTCCGGCGGGCAGCTCTTGCGGCTGCGCTCCGTTACAGAATTATGCACCAGCCGAACGGATCCTCTATCTCGCCGTCCTGTATCCCGCGAATCATCTTGTACAGTTTCAGGCTCTTCGGTCCGCACTGGTCTTTCGATCCGAAATAATAAGGTTTCACTTCGGACGATTCGAGGGAAGTCTTGTCGTCTATCTGGTAAACGGGAGTGATGACCACGGCAGTGCCGCACTCTCCCACTTCTTCGAATGTGGCAAGTTCGTCTACCGGGACCGGCCGTCTTTCCACCGTCATGCCGAGCTCTTTCGCCACGGTCTCGAGAGACTTG
>CALUSD010000155.1 GCA_944323295.1 uncultured Bacteroidales bacterium
TTCTGTAGAAATGCGCAAAAAGCGGAGCGGTGGCAAGCAGCAGCATGAATTTGGGAGCATTTCCTATATATGCCGCAATTTTCAGGGCCTTCGAAGCATTCCTGAATGACAGTTCCTTGGTCAGTTCAAAAATACTGTACTGACGGCTGATGCCTACATTGGCCTCAATATCCGCTGCCGAGATTTCCGTTTTCCCCTCAGGCAGGTTTTTACGCATCTTGTCGGTCTCGATGGCGATCTTGTTCAGATCGGTTCCGGCGAATTCTGCCAGCAGAGCAGCCGCATCCGGCGCGATGGCCAAGCCTTTGCCTTTGTAGAATTCGGTTATCCAGCGGCTCATTTCATAGTCGCGCACAGGGGCGGAGTCGACAACCACGCCCGTTTTCCTGATGTTTTTATACAGTTCCTTCCGCTTGTCGAGAGACGCTCCGTGGAAATAAAGTACGAGGATGGTGGTCGGCAGCGGATTCTGGCAGTATTTCGCCAAGACGTCCATGTTCTTCATGGCCTGGGCTTCCTTCACGACCACAAGCTGCCTGGCGGCAAACACCGGATATCTCATGGCCGCCGTCACGACCTTGTCCGCATCCGTATCCGTACCGTAGCAGACAGTCTGGTTGAAATCGCGTTCGCTGTCGTCGAGAGCGTATTTCATGATGGTTTCGCACACGGTTTCCGGATAATACGGCTCCTCGCCCATCAGCAGATACACGGGACTGAAGATGCCTTTCCTGACATCCTCTGCAATCTCGCGGCACTGCGCGTCCGTTTCTGCAAAACCTTTGGCCATATCCTGCAAATATATATACTTTTCCGAAATTTTCCATCAGGCGTGCCGCGGCCTGATTTTCCTGAACACCTTGTTTATGGTGCCCTGGATAGAATTGGTAAGAATGATGACTGTCACTGCCGCCAATATCACGAAAATACCCGCGCCTTCCCTGAATGTAAACTCTTCGCCGAAAGCCAAAACGCCGATGCATACGGCAGTCAGGGGTTCCAATGCCCCCAAAACGGACGTAAGCGTCCCTCCTATGTTCTGGACTGCGAGTACGAGTGTAATATTCGATACCACGGTAGGAAGCACGGCGAGCAGGACAAGGCTGCCGACAGACTGCGGATCAGGAGGCAACTGCGGTCCTCCCGATATCGAATTCTTGACTGCGAAAATGACCGTAGTGAATACAAAGACATAAAAGGCAAGTTTACGGCTGTTCATGCTTCGTACCCGGGATTTGTTGACTCCGACTATATAGCTGGCGTATGCGACTGCCGAAAGCAGGACTATGACTATCCCTGCCGCTTCGGGGCTTATCCCCGACGAGGGCAATGACAGCAGGGCGACGCCGCATACGGCCAATGCTATGGCCAACCATGTAAGCCACAAAGTCTTTTCCCTGAAAATAATGAACATCAGAAGCGAAACGAAGACCGGATATGTAAAGTGAAGCGTCGTCGCGACACCCGCACCCATATACCCGTATCCGCACAGCAGGAAAAGCGATGAAAAGGTATAGAATACCGAAAGCAGCATGAATACGGGAAGATCTTTCCATTCTATTCTGAATGACTCGCCCTTTATCAGCATCACGAGGCCCAATGCCGCAGACGCGAATAGAAAACGATAAAAAAGAATGGAATCGTAATCCATCCCCTTCCCTATCAGAGGAAGCGTAAACAACGGTATCAGTCCGAAAGTCACGGACGTAGCCATTCCGTAGAGAACACCCTTGAATCTACCCATGATTTTAATTTTAAGGGCGCAAAAATAATCAAAAAACCGGAACTGCAATCAGTCCGGTTTTGTATAAGATCAATTTATTCAGTCCTGCCGATATCCCCGACCGGCCAGTCGTCGGTACGGAACGGTGGCGGCAGGAACACCTTCAAAATAATACATGGCATTCTCGCAGACCTTTATCAGATCTTCCTTGCGCTGGGACAAGACGGCTTCGCAATAGGTATAATGACTGAATGACATGATGGCGACAAACACCTCTGCCTTCTTCGTCTCGCCTGTCATCTCATCAACAATCTCAAGCCTGTCTCCCACAAAATCAACATACATCTGGTCTGCGGCATAGTGCTCGACATGGCCAACTACCTTGATATGAAACTTGTACTCCCGGACTGTCCGCTTGACGGACGACAGCTGATGCCCGTCAGGATATTCGGCGTGATACTCTCTGAACAGTCACCTGATACTCGTCCCTTTCCTGCTCAGACGCTTCACTTATCCCGGAAGCAGCGCCTCCAAGTCAATCCTCCAGGATGATGGCTCCCGATGCCGGCTTCTCCTGCAAATGTTCATCGGACAGAGTAAGAAATTGTTCAATGTTTTTCCCGCTTGAAAGAAACAGACGGGCATACTTTCGAACTGTGTTTCTGGATGTATGGAACGTTTCTGCCGTTTCCTTAATGCCCATCCCTGCTGTATAGCATCTTAAAATGTTTTTGATCTTTTTATTCATATGTATAGATTTTATCGTTACCCCATATCACCAGGATCAGGGTATCAAATCTATACAAAAAATCTCCTGTATCGCTTGCTATGAAAGGGCAATGTTATTTTGTCCATCACGGGCATTCTTATGTGAGCCAACATGGTCGATTTAATTACCCAACAGGGTCTAATTTGCTTGGCTTTTCCATAAGCAATCTTTCACAATGCCATCGAATGTGCCGATATTCTATGGAGGATTTCCTCTTTCGAGAGATTAACCGTTTAGCCTGCTTATACGCTCACGGAGCATTTCTTTGTATCTGTTTTTCAGTTCTTCATCCAGAAATGACTGTCCGATAAATTCAGACATCCGGGGATACAGTCTGACATATTTCCCGATAAGTCTATCCACTGTTTTCGGGTCTATACCCATTGTCACTCCGACAGATACGAAGTCAGCCCTCTTGAGACGCTTCTTCCGTCCGTTCAATGTCAGGGCGAGTTCCTCATCGTCTTTCAGATTGAGAATGGCAGCATTGAGAAGGTCGTATGCCGGTGTCAGGCGAATCGTTCCGTCCTGAGGCTCATACAGGGAGAAGTTCTTCAAGTGCATATCATTGTTCCCCGTAATCCAGGAGAACAGGACTGTTTCAAAAAAATTGGTGACATCCATTTTCGGCATTGACGAATATTGCGCTATCGCTTTCGCGATACGCTCATAGCTGCTCTTGTATTTGTACTCTGTCTGCCGTTCAGTGAGTTGGCACATATCTTCCATCGCCATCTTTTCTCCTTTGGCATCCCTGTCTATCCTTTTAGTCAGATAGCACAATGTACCGTCAGCCATACGCATCAAAGTATGCGGGACGACATCGATTTTTGCCACTTCTGCAAGGTGCATTGTCAGATCTTCCGTTTCAGGCATATACTTGAACTGCATTGTCTGCGGCTTGCAGATGAAATCTCCCCAAAGACCGACTATCGTCAGCCGCTGACTCCCTTCGTGCTCGTTCAGATGTAACGACAGTTTAGGCTGGACACCGGTAAGAGATGTCTGATCCTTTATAATCAGCAATGCCAGCTGTTCCAGATCTTTACAGGTATAATCCAACACCGGAACTTTCTCCGTTCCGAAAAACTTCCTTGCACATCCCGGATGGAAATCTCTTTCTCCTTTTTCAAGGGGATGGTAACAATACAGGCACCTATACATCATCATTTCCCTCCATATTTACAGGTTTGACACTTACTGCACCTATACAGTCACTGCAACACAGCAAGAGCAGGGACATCCTGTCAAGTACACTTATATCCGTATTGCGCAATGCCACATCAAGAAGCCAGCCTTCAGGAATGAGTCCGTCAAAGAAAGGGAACAGGACATTGCTCCGGTATGGCTGGTTTTGCAAAGGAAGTGTCAGGCTGACAGGCTTTGCGTTTTCCGAAGCAAGATACTCCGGAAGATAGCGGAACTCATATCCGTCATCGCTTTCCG
>CALUSD010000156.1 GCA_944323295.1 uncultured Bacteroidales bacterium
GCGTATCCACGGATGAAGTGTCGGCCAAGACCATGGAATCGAAACTTGTTCCCGGACTGTATTTTGCCGGCGAGGTGCTCGACATCGACGGTGACACCGGCGGCTACAACCTCCAGTGCGCTTTCTCTACCGGTTTTCTTGCCGGCCGCTCCGCAGCTGCCAGCCGGTCATCTTGAGCGTAGCAGCATGCGCTCGAGATGACAAAAGGCATGACCGAAGGCCGAATCCCGCCGGGAACGCCGCAGTACACCCGTTATCACATTGTCGATGGCGGCGGGTCAGAACGGGTGCAATGCAAGGCAACAAGGGTGAGACCGAGGGAGTTTACTCCCGTAAATGACCGAAGGCCGAATCCCGCCGGGAACGCCGCAGTGCACCCGTTATCACCCGCCGATAACGCCTGATCCTACCATTTCATCCCCATCATACCAAACCGCAAACTGCCCCGCCGTAATCCCCCTCTGAGGCTCATCGAAGAGTATGAAAAGTCCGTTGGAACGCATTACGAGAGCAGCATCCTGCAATGGCTGACGATAACGGATGCGCACACGATAACGGCGGATTTCTCCTGTTTGCATGGGAATGTCTTCTCTGATCCAGTGCACGTCTTCCGGCTGAATCCTGAGACAGCTGCGGGAAAGCCCTTTGTGTGTATGGCCTTCGCCAACATATATTCTGTTGGTTTCCATGTCGGTGGATATGACGAAAAGGCTGTCTTTATGACCTCCGATATTGAGACCTTTACGCTGGCCTATGGTATAGAACTGCGCTCCGTCGTGTTTGCCGATGATTTTGCCATAAGGATTCTCCTTGTATCTGGTCTTTTTGACATGTTTTTTTCCGGAACGGTATGTTTCTGTCTCGAAAGAAAGATCATATTGCACCGGCTCGGAGAGCCGGGCAATATCATCGTCGGAAAGGGATGCTATCTTTTTCTTGTCGAAAATGCCAGGAGAGGAGCAGCCGCCTTCATTGTCCGGATTTCCCCGGACACCTTTTTCCCTTAATGGGTCATTTACTTTCAGCGATTTCGTCTCGGAAATATAGGTCGTCACCATTTCCACCGGAGCATTTTCCCCGTCGCGTCTCAGGTCCTGCAAGGTCTTTTCTATAAAATGATAGTGAGCATTGTCCTGAAAATAAGCATCATAGACTTCGACGACATCTCCCTCGGCCGGTTTCAACTTCTGCTGCAGGAAAACAGGCAGATCGACTTTCCCGACAAAGCAGATGCCCTGGGAATCCTTTTTATCGGCCGAAGGCAGGTCCGCTTCCGCCGCGATTCTCCTTACTTCCGGTTTGGAAATATCGCCTATCGGGAACAGGGCCTTGGATAATTGCTTCTGGTTCAGCTGGCAGAGAAAATAACTCTGGTCTTTGTTCGGATCCGTTCCGGCAAAAATGCGGAATATGCGGCGGCCGTCCGGAGTCATGATTTCATCTTTTCTGCAATAATGTCCCGTCGCGACGAAATCCGCACCTAAATCCATCGCGCATTTCATGAATGCATCGAATTTTATCTCTCTGTTGCACAATACGTCGGGATTCGGAGTCCGGCCTTTTGAGTACTCCTCGAACATATAGTCGACTACACGTTTCCGATACTCGCCGCTCAAATCGACGAAATAAAAAGGAATACCTATTTTCCGGGCTACCATCTCGGCGACAAAGCGATCTTCCTCCCACTCGCAGTCTCCATGCAGTGTCCCTGCAGTATCATGCCAGTTCTGCATGAAGAGAGCAAAGACATCGTATCCCGCCTTTTTCAAAAGCAATGCGGCCACACTCGAATCTACTCCGCCGGACAATCCTATGCAAACTTTCATTTTATTGTCAAATTTTTTTATTTTTGTATCAATGCAATGATAGACAAAGCCATGACCCAAAAAGAAATCAATATCAAATATACCGAATGCGACAGCGTCGACAGTCTGACGGATGACGACAGAATTTTAGTCGAAACCGCTGTCAAGGCTACGGAACGATCGTATTCCCCATTCTCCGGATTCTGCGTGGGTGCCGCCGTAAAATTAGCGAACGGCGAAATCATCAGCGGAGCCAATCAGGAAAATATCGCATATCCGTCAGGGCTTTGCGCGGAGCGGACCGCCATGTTCTATGCAAATGCGACTTACCCCGGTGTGGCCATGGAAACCATCGCGATAGCCGCCGCGCAGAAAGGCAGACTATGCGAATTGCCGGCAAGTCCGTGCGGAGCATGCCGTCAGGTAATGGCGGAATATCAGACATTAGCCGGAAAGGACATGAGAATCATTCTGGCCGGAAGCCGGAAAATCATGATATTCGACAGAGTCGACGACCTTCTTCCGTTCATTTTCGACAGTCTGAAATAATACTGCAAACCGGCGCACGCCGGAAATAATTTTTTGCAATCAAGAAAAAAGAACTATATTTGCAGTCGGGTAAGTCATACACGACCAGCTCCTGCAGAATCCCCCAGGACCGGAAGGTAGCAAGGGTATGTGGTTGTAGCGGTGCGATGTATTCAGCTTACCCTTTTTTTATATCCATTCCTTCCTGTTCGTGATAACGGCAGAATTGCGGCGTTGCCGGCAGGATTCGTACTGCGGTCATTTACAGGAGTAAACTCCCTTGTTCTCACCTTTGGTGCCTTGCACTTCTATCGTTCTGACGAACAGGTGTTTTGCAGATAACGGCAGAATTGCGGCGTTGCCGGCAGGATTCGTACTGCGGTCATTTACAGAAGTAAACTCCCTTGTTCTCACCTTGGGCACCTTGCACTTCTACCGTTCTGACGAACAGGTGCTTCGAGTAAAACGACGGAATTAAGGCGTTGCCAGCAGGATTCGGACTGCGGTCATTTACGGAAGTAAACTCCCTTGTTCTCACCTTAGGCGCCTTGCTCTTCTATCGTTCTGACGAGCAGTGGCTTCGAGTAAAACGACGGAACTGCGGCGGTGGATAAACTATTTCGATTTGGCGGCCGGCTGAGGCTGCGCAGGAGCTTCCTTGCCGGACATTTCGGCGGCGATCTTGTCGTATTCCTGCTCGGTAATCATCTTGCAGGTACCGTTGAAAGCCGCGCCCAATTCCACAATCAGCTTGCGGACTTTAAGCTCGCCCTCTACAGAACAGTCGCTCTTGATAGCCATTATATCCTTCACGGTAAAACTGCCCTTGGTCTTTCCCCATACGTCGGCATTGACACACACTATTTTCGCATTTACTTCCGCGCCTTCCCCCACGACTACCTTGCCTTCGGAAATTATGCTGCCGTCGAATTTTCCGTCGATTCGCAAATCGTTCGGAGAAATGATTTCACCTTTAAAATAAGTTCCTGATGATATGCGGCTGACTAAATTTACATTGGCAGCCTGCTCGATTTTTGCCATATCTTGTTGATGTTTTTAGTTCCATTTTAAATTGTACCGGCAACACCGTAATGCGCCCGTCACGACAGACGGATCACAATCCGCGGCCGTGACAGTTCTTGTACTTCTTTCCCGAGCCGCACGGACACGGATCGTTCCTGCCCACAGTCTTTTCCACATGAACAGGCATCCTGCTTTTCTGCTGCCCGGAATTCGTGACAAGATCGGTCCTGCTGGTCCGCATCTGGCTCATGTCCGGTTTGCGCACCTGCGCAGCAGCAGGAGCCTTTGCCGGCTGGTTGGCATCCCTGAGCGGAATATGTGCGCGGAACAGGAATGAGAGAATATCCTTGTTGAGAGACTCGAGCATCGCCTTGAACAGGTTGAAACTTTCAAACTTGTATATAAGGAGAGGGTCTTTCTGCTCATAAGTCGCATTCTGCACGGACTGCTTCAAATCATCCATATCGCGGAGATGCTCTTTCCAGTGTTCGTCTATCTGATAAAGAGTGATGGTCTTGCTCAAGGCACGCGCTATTTCCTTTCCTTCCGTCTCGTAAGCCTTCTTCAGATTCACCGACAAGGTAAGCATCTTCCGGCCGTCGGAAATCGGAATCGCGATATTCTGATATATGGCACCCTGCTTTTCATAGACCTCCTTGATGATCGGGGCCGACTTCTGGGCCATGGTGTCCATTCTGCGGGAATATACCTCGAGCATGTTTTTAAACAATCTGTCGCTCAGTTCCTTAGGTGTGGCCTTATTATAGAATGCCTCATCGAACCCGGCATCTATGGACATCAGACGCATGACAGCTTCGTTGAAGGAAGCGAAGTCGTAGCCTTCGCAGTTTTCCACCAGAATATCGGCTGTATCCTGCATCATGTTCATCACATCTATGTCCACCCTGTCTCCAACAAGTGCATTGCGTCTCTTGGTATAGATGACTTCCCTCTGGGAATTCATTACGTCATCATACTCGAGCAGCCTTTTTCGGATACCGAAATTGTTCTCCTCGACCTTTTTCTGCGCCCTCTCGATTGAGCTCGACAGCATGGAAGACTCTAAGGCCTCATTGTCCTGCATCCCGAGTTTGTCTACGACCGATGCTATTCTTTCGGAGCCGAAAAGACGCATCAGTTTATCCTCGAGGGAAACATAGAACGTCGACGTTCCCGGGTCGCCCTGACGTCCTGCACGACCTCTCAACTGACGGTCGACACGACGGCTGTCATGCCTTTCAGTACCGATGATGGCCAGACCGCCGGCCTCGCGGACTTCTTCGGAAAGTTTGATATCCGTACCTCGACCGGCCATGTTGGTAGCGATGGTGACTGTACTTTTCTGTCCTGCATGTGCCACGATTTCCGCTTCACGCGCATGCTGTTTGGCATTCAGGACCTGATGCTGGATTCCCCGCATCTTGAGCATCCTGCTCAGGAGCTCGGAAGTTTCGACATCGGTAGTACCCACAAGGACAGGCCTTCCTGCCGACGTCAATTCCTCGATCTTGTTTATGACAGCCTCGTACTTGGCTTTCTTCGTCTTGTAAATAAGATCGTCATAGTCGATTCTGGCTATAGGCTTGTTGGTCGGAATGACCACAACATCGAGCTTGTATATGGACCAGAACTCGCCTGCCTCCGTCTCCGCCGTACCGGTCATACCTGCCAATTTGTGGTACATCCTGAAATAATTCTGGAGAGTAATCGTGGCAAAAGTCTGGGTGGCAGCCTCCACCTTGACATTTTCCTTAGCCTCGACAGCCTGATGCAGACCGTCGCTCCAGCGACGTCCTTCCATGATTCGGCCGGTCTGCTCGTCGACGATCTTCACCTTGTTGTCCATTATCACATAGTCGACGTCCTTTTCGAACATGGCATACGCCTTGAGCAGCTGGTTTACCGTGTGGACACGCTCCGACTTGAGAGCGAAATCCGCCATGATATCATCTTTCTTCGCGCTCTTTTCCTCAGGAGTCAATTCGCTTTTCTCTACATCCGCGATAGCATTGCCGACATCCGGCAGAATGAAAAACTTAGGATCCGAAAGAGTGCCGCTGAGCAAATCATGTCCGTTGTCAGTCATATCGACCGAATGCTGCTTTTCATTTATGACGAAAAACAGAGGGTCGGTGACTACCGGCATTTCGCGCTCGTTATCCTGGATATAATAGTTCTCAGTCCTCTGCAGCAGCTGTTTTATGCCCGGCTCACTGAGATATTTAATGAGCGGCTTGTATTTCGGAAGACCCTTGTATGCCCTGAGGAGGAGTTTTCCACCTTCTTTTTCGTCGCCTGCGGCAATGAGTTTTTTCGCTTCGTTGAGAGTCGAAGTGACAAGAGTCCGCTGGTTGTTGTACAGCTTCTCGACATACGGCTTGAATTCAAGGAACTGCTGGTCATCGCCCTTGGGCACCGGACCGGAAATGATAAGAGGAGTTCTGGCATCGTCGATAAGGACGGAATCGACCTCGTCGACAATAGCGTAATGATGTTTTCTCTGCACCAGATCGTTGACAGAAATCGACATGTTGTCCCTCAGGTAGTCGAATCCGAATTCATTGTTCGTACCGAAAGTGACATCGCAGGCGTATGCACGTTTCCTGGACTCGCTGTTAGGCTGATGTTTGTCGATACAGTCTACAGAAAGTCCGTGGAACATGTAGAGCGGTCCCATCCACTCGGAGTCTCGTTTGGAAAGGTAATCATTCACCGTCACCACATGCACACCCTTGCCTGCCAATGCATTGAGAAATACAGGAAGGGTAGCTACGAGAGTCTTTCCTTCACCGGTAGCCATTTCGGCGATTTTTCCCTGATGCAGGACAATACCTCCGATGAGCTGGACATCGTAATGCACCATGTCCCATGTAATTTCATTGCCGCCGGCCATCCAGTGATTCTGCCAGACGGCTTCATCACCCTCTATCCGAACGAAATCCTTGGTAGCACTGAGCTGACGGTCGAAATCAGTCGCCTTTACACGTATTTCCGGATTTTCCTTGAACCTGCGCGCCGTAGATTTCATCACGGCAAAAGCCTGCGGAAGTATCTCATTGAGCACCTGCTCTATCTCCTCGTCCACTTTCTTCACCAACTTGTCGGACTCCGTGGCAAGTTCCTCTTTCCTGTCCAACGGGATATCCTTTTCGAGTTCCTCCTTTATATGAGCTATCCGCTCCTCATCGGCCGCAATCCTGTCTTTTATAATCTGCCTGAGTTCAGCCGACTTGGCCCTCAACTGGTCAACCGAAAGCTGATCGATTTCCTTATATGCATCCAGGATTTTGGCGAGAATCGGCTGCAGCTGCTTCAAATCCCTTTCCGCCTTCGTCCCGAAGAGTTTTTTAAATAAACCTGCTACTGACATGTGTTCTGTATATTTTCTTTGTTCTACTTGCGTCCCGGTCATTTTCTCCGGCATCTGCCGCACGGACCGAAACGAATCTTGCAAAGATAATGATATTTGGAAAGAATACCATCGGATTCAACGCTATTTTCTCCATGGATATTGCTCGAGAGCCTTTCCGAGCAGAAATACGGCTCTTTTCAGGTCTTCCGAATTCAGCACATAGGCCATTCTGACCTCGTTCGTACCGAGACCCGGGGTTATGTAAAAGCCGTTGGCAGGAGCCATCATCACGCTTTCTCCTTCATACTGGAATTCCGAAAGACACCAGATGCAGAATTTTTCCGCATCGTCTACAGGCAGGGCGACCATGGCATAAAAAGCGCCGTGAGGCACCGTAGCCTTTACTCCGGGAATCTTCGACAAGGCATCTATCAGGACCCTCCGCCGCCGGTCATACTCGGTTATCACATTTTCAAGATATTCCGGACTTTCATCACAGGATGCTTCGGCCACTATCTGGCCGAGCAATGGCGGACTGAGCCGGGCCTGACACAGTTTCAGAACACCCGAGGTAATCGACCGGTTTTTCGTGATAAGCGCACCTACCCTTATGCCGCATTCGGAGTAACGTTTTGAAAAAGAATCGATAAGGACGACATTGTCGGCAATTTCAGGGAAATGCCCGGCGGAAATGAATTCCAGGCCGTCATAGACGAACTCCCTGTAAACCTCGTCAGAAAAAAGATACAGGTCATGTTTTTTGACGATATCCGCAATCATCCGCATTTCTTTCTCGCTGTAAAGCGTCCCGGAAGGGTTGTTCGGATTGCATATCAGTACGGCTTTCGTCCTGTCCGTGATAAGTTCCTCGAAATGTTCCACTTCCGGCAGTGCGAAACCGTTTTCTATATGCGTCTTCAACGTCCGGACTTTCACGCCGGCCACATCGGCAAAAGCGAGATAATTCGCGTATGTCGGCTCCGTAGTGATGAGTTCATCCCCGGGGTCCATACAGGTCAGGAATGAAAAAAGGACGGCCTCGGAGGCTCCCGAAGTCACGGTGATATCATCCGGACTGAACTCCATGCCATATCTTCCGTAATATGCGGCTATCTTTTTTCTGAGAGACAGGAAACCCTGGGACGGACTGTACTCGAGCACCGTCCTGTCTATGTTTTTCAAACTGTCGAGAGCCTTTTGTGGAGTTCTGATATCAGGCTGCCCTATATTCAGATGATATATTTTGATGCCATTCGATTTTGCCCTGTCAGCAAGCGGTGTGAGTTTCCGAATCGGAGAACTCGCCATTGCGGTAATTCTTTCTGATATTTTCATTATATGTTTCGCTGTAATAATACCGTAGATGACAAAAAGGGAGAATGCCCTGTTTTGTCACCATCCGCCTGCAAAGATAAGAAACTGTTTTGAAAAAACTTCTCAATCTCTCGACTGCATCTTTTTCAGCATGGCAATGATTTCGTCTTTCGTACGGATAAGATCTTTTTGCATGTCGATATATTCTTTCAACGCCTCGACCTCTTTTCTGAGCCTTGACATATCCTCATCGGCCTTTTCCATTGCAGCCCGGTGCTGCACTTTCAGTTCTTCATAAAGACAGCGATATGAATTTTCATCCCGGACCTTGCCTTTTTCATCCTTGTCCGGCGCATATCCCAAGACAAGTTCTTCAGAATTGACACCGAGTGCATCTGCTATTTTGTTCAGATTTTCACTCAAAAGTTTCGTATCGCCTTTTTCAATATTCCTGTATGCAGTTCGGGACAAACCGATGGACTCGGCAACATCCTGCTGCGACAGCTTCCGCCCTTTTCTGTGCCGGATAATATTTTCCTTGACCGAGTTATTGTCCATACGAGTTTCTTTAAACGCAGGACAAATTTATTTTGAAAACAGCGTGCCGCAGGCCAATATTTTATTGCCAAATGGCAAGAATATATTACCAATGTGTAAATTTCGATGCTTTCCAGTGAAAAAATATTCAGAAAAGTCCGTAAATCAGATTCCAGATCAGGAAACGGCCAAACTTTCCGATCAGCATTAGACTTATGCTCCAGAAAGGTTTAGTCTTGTAAAATCCCAAAGCGATAGCCACGACATCTCCGACGACTGGCACCCAGCAGATGAGTGCGAGCCAGACTCCGTATCTGTCTATCCTGGATTTCTGACGTTCCAGCGTCTCGGGTTTTACCTTGAACCATTTTTCTATCCATTCCCATCTCCCAAGCCAGCCTATGAAATAAGTCAGAACGCTGCCGAGCCAGTTTCCGAGAGTTCCCACGACAAGACATCCCGCAGGATCTTTCGTAGCCGCCAACACGGCCAAATAAACTGCATCCGAACTGAAGGGAATGACGGTAGCAGCGAGGAATGTACCGATAAACAGCCCCAACAAGCCTAAATTTTCAAGTCCGAACATAAATTTGGGGTTACTGTTTGCGTTTTTCCTTGAAAAAATCCGAGACCAATCCGCCGCAGGTATCAGCAAGCACGCCTTTTCTGACTGTTGTCTTAGGATGCAGCAGCGAAGGCTCGAACAAGGAATAACCCCTTTTCGGATCATCCGCGCCATATACTACCGCGCTGATTTTCGCCCAGCAAAGAGCGGAGGCGCACATGGGGCAGGGCTCTACCGTAACATAAATGGTGCAGTTCTCCAAGTACTTGCCGCCAATGGCTTCAGTAGCCGATGTAATGGCGATCATTTCGGCATGTGCAGTAGAATCGTTGAGCCGTTCCGTCATATTGTGTCCTCGCCCTATGATTCGTCCTCCGCTCACTATTACCGCTCCGACGGGCACCTCGCCGTCTTCTGCAGCGGCCATCGCCTCTTTCAGCGCTTCGCGCATATACTTTTCGTCAACGTTTTCCATATCAACATCCGTTTCTCGCCGTAAAGATAAAAAAATATAGGAACAGATGTCTCGACTGCGCCCGGCATGACATAGAAAGTGCCTTTTTGCGGGTAAGCAGGAAACTTTTCAATAAAATTCGAAAAAAAATTTGCAGAACATCAAATGTTGACTATCTTTGCAATCCCAAAACAAAAGGGACAGTTCTTTAAGAGAGCAATACGAAGTTTATTTTAGCCGAGAGCAAGGCGGACAACCGACGACCGACGCAGCAACCTTGCGGTTGTGAGGAGGAAGGATGGGCAGTCCAACGCAGCAATCGGTTACAGTAAATCAGTACGAAGTTTATTTTAGCCGAGAGCAAGGCGGACAACCGACGACCGACGCAGCAACCTTGCGGTTGTGAGGAGGGAGGATGGGCAGTCCAACGCAGCTATCGGCTAAAAGAAACGAGTAACGGGAGCTTAGCTCAGTTGGTTCAGAGCGTCTGCCTTACAAGCAGAGGGTCGGGGGTTCGACTCCCTCAGCTCCCACCGCCCGAAAGGACAAAACAAAATCCCGAAGTCGCTGACTTCGGGATTTTTTGTTTATGCCGGAACTGAAAACACATCGAAAAAATCACATTGCCATCATTTTGTAACTTTGCAGCATGATTATAATATTGACAGTCGCAGCGTATTTCGCCATATTGTTCATATTAAGCAGGATAACAGGCAGGCGTGCCACAAACGACACTTTCTACAGAGCCGACCACAGGTCGCCTTGGTACATGGTTGCCTTTGGCATGATTGGAGCGTCCATCTCCGGAGTGACATTCATATCCGTGCCGGGCATGGTATTAACGTCGGACATGACATATTTGCAGACATGCCTTGGCTTCATACCGGGATATTTCGCAGTAGCATTTCTGCTGCTTCCGCTTTATTACAAATACAATCTTACCACCATCTATACCTACCTTGACCGCAGGATAGGGCATCGGGCATACAAGACTGGAGCATGGTTCTTCCTTCTCTCGAAAATGTTGGGGGCTTCGCTCCGCTTTTATGTGATATGCATCATTGTCCATACTTTTGTATTTGACGCTATCGGTATTCCTTTTGCCGTCACGGCCATCGTAATGGTGGCACTTATATGGCTGTACACCCATCGCGGAGGCATAAAGACCTTAGTATGGACAGACTCTTTCCAGACATTATGCCTTATATCTTCATTAGTGCTTATCATCATCAATGTGGCAGGAGCCATGGGAATGAGCCTGAAAGAGGCTGCCGATGCAGTGGTCTCCGACCCGCGTAGCAGGATATTCCTGTTGGACGACTGGATGTCTCCCCGGAATTTCTGGAAGCAGTTTGTCAGCGGGGCCTTCATCGTCATTGTCATGACCGGATTAGATCAGGACATGATGCAAAAGAACTTGACGTGCAAGACATTGCGTGAAGCACAGAAAGACATGTGTACATACGGCTTTGCGTTTTTCCCTGTCAATCTGCTTTTTCTTGCCTTAGGAATACTTCTTGTCAGGCTCGCTTCGCAATGCGGACTTCCGCTGCCTGCAAACGGAGACGAACTTCTGCCCATGTTCGCCGCAACAGGAAATCTTGGCACTCCCGTCGTCATTCTCTTTACCATAGGCATCGTGGCTGCCTCGTTCAGCAGCGCTGATTCCGCCACTACGGCAATGACTACGAGCCTGTGCGTTGACATCATAGGAAAGGACAAGGACGAACGCCTGCGCAAAAAAGCACATCTTGCCATCTGCATCATCTTCACGTTGTTCATATTTCTGTTCAGGGCAATAAACTCTGAAGACGTACTGGATGCCATATATACCCTTTGTTCCTACACGTACGGACCGCTGCTCGGGCTTTTTGCATTCGGCATGGCTACAAAACGGATTGCGAATGACAAGGCTGTGCCGTATGTGGCAATTGCCGCCCCTGCCGTATGCCTGATTGCAGATTTGGCCGTACCGGTCCTTACAGGCTACCGTTTCGGATATGAACTGCTTTTACTTAACGGACTGATTACTTTTTGCGGGATGCTGGCAGTATCCCGCAAATTTACTGAAGCAGCTTCCGCGCAATAATCCTCGCAGAGCAGGCCACCAACTCGGGACAAGGGCGTTTCCTGTAATATTCCGGAGTCCTTTCCGAAGGCCTCGGCGGCTCCATCCGCCCATTGCCGGCAGAGACAGCACTATCGGTACTGACAGCGGCATTGCCCGTCACGGGGACGCCCGGGCGCGGCACTATACCTAACAATTCCCGGCAGACTATGCTGCCGTTTTCTTTCCGGAACTCCCCCGCCAGCTCCTGCACCAAAGCATAATTGGCCGTCCGCTCAGCCATGTTCTTAGGCTGAACAGCAGGCGACATGAAACCCGCAGCCATCCCCATTGCGGACACCGTACCGCACACTTCCCTCATCCTCGCCATCCCGCCGCCGAATCCGGAAGCCACAGTCGCCAGCACCGTCTCGTCGGCACCGAACACATCGCTGAACGCCAGCATCACCGCCTGACAGCAGTTATACCCGTCCAAAAAATTCTGTTTGGCCCTCTGAGCCCTTTCCTCTACATCGAAGCCTTCCGGCAATATCATTTTTTTCATAATTTCCTAAAGTTACGTATGAGACTTCCGACCACAGAGACAAACTTCATGACCGTCTCCTTATCCTTGACAGGAATATTGACTGTAGTCCGCCCTGTCTTATTGTCCGTAGACACCATGCTGTCCACAAGCCTGCGGGCAGTATTTTCATTGCTCAGCACCTCAATCATTTTTTCCATGAATGACACACCTTCGGCTACTAATTTTTCCGGAGCATCATCATTGGCTTCAGCCATCGTATTCTCCGCTTCCTGTATCGCATCATCACCATCCGGCTGCTTTTCCCTGCCGACAGCTTCTTCCTCGCTTTCATAACCGGACTCTTCCATGTCATGATTTTCCGCCACGACCGGAGAGACAGGTTTATCATCTTCAAAATCAAAGGTTTCTACGATATTCCTCAACCTGTTGTCATCCAAAATCACCTCATCCTGACCATCATCCAGAACACCGGATGCCATCGATGACTTAAATTTTAGTTTGGAAAGCATCTGCTCTTCTATCGTGCCTGCGGCAATAAGATTGATCACCTGAATATTCTGCCTCTGTCCTATTCTGTAAATCCGGCCTATCCGCTGCTCCAGAACTGCCGGATTCCACGGCAAATCCAAGTTTATCAGATAATTGGCCACCTGAAGATTCAATCCTGTAGCCCCTGCATCAGTCGAAATGAAAACACGCACCTGTTCATCATCAGTAAAACTGACTGTCATATCCTTTCGCTTTGCAGACGGGACTCCGCCATGAAGATATGCATAACGGACGGAACGCTTGTCGAGCTCCTGCGCAATCAGTCGTGTCATCCGTTCCCATTGACTGAATATCACCACTTTATCATTGCCGGAGGCAAAAATGCTTTCAAGAATATTCATTGTCTCCGACACTTTGGTGTCATGTCTCGACTGCTGATCCAAAATATAAGTACTGTCGCAGACCATCCTCATCTGACTGAGGAAAAGCATCAGACGCCGACGGTCCGTATCACTCAGAAAATGCATCCGCTGCCATTTATAGACAAGCCTGCTTACCCCGGCACTGAACTCGGAATGCATGCTCATCTGCTCCTCAGTCATCGGCACGAACAGATTCTTGTCCATCCTTTCAGGAAGCTGCAGCATCACATCCTTTTTCCGCCGCCTCAGCAAAATCCCGTCAAGCTGACGCCCGATAGCATTAAGGCCCTTGTATCCGGTAATTTTTCCTGTCACATTCGTGACAATATGATCGGCTCTGAACTGATAATACGGGCCAAGAACATATTGGTCCACAAGCTGCACGACCGAATAAAGTTCCTCTAATTTATTCTCGAGAGGCGTCCCCGACAAAACGATCTTGTAGTCAGCCGCTATCCGCCTTACGCCCTGGGCTATCTGCGTATTCCAGTTCTTCAGACGCTGTACTTCATCCATTATCAGAAGATCCGTTTTCATGGACTTCAGAAATTTTACATCATTCGAAACAGCGTTGTATGAAACTATCTTGAATGGACTGGCATTCCCGTACAGACTGAGCCTTGTTGCCTGATTCCCTTCTATGACCGTCGCATCCTCACCGATAAACTTCTTTATTTCCCTCTGCCACTGGTATTTCAGCGACGTCGGGCAAAGAATGAGCACTGAATTGACATAACCTTCGCGATAAAGTACAGATGCAGCCCCGATGGCCTGCAATGTTTTTCCGAGCCCCATCTCGTCCGCGATGATGCTGCGGCCTTTCATACAGGCAAAACGGATTCCTTCCCGCTGGTATTCATACGGATGTATTCCCTTGACAAAAATCTGCCGCTCCCATTCCTTGTCCGCAAAAAAACGTTCAAGACGGTCTCTTCTTGCAAGGTCGTCCAACTTCATATTTATCAACTGCAAAGCATCTTCAGTGCACAAAAATGAAGGACTTGCCGCCTTTGACTCGGCTACGAAATCCCTCAATCTGAGAAACCGGAGATCGTTGGTTTCCAGAACATCGCTACCCCTGAACAATGGCTTCGCCAATGCTCTTATCGTCTCTCCGTCATCCGGGCCATAATATATTCTGATCTTCGGGACTCCGCCATAATCTACAAACAGCCTTGAACTCAACGGCAGAACATTTGTCTTCTTCACCTTGCTCGCCTTGACAGCCTCCAAATGTTTGCAGGTGGACAACCCCGATGTCCTGAAATCCATGCAGGAGCAGCTGTTGAGACAGCATCCTTCGCCATAATATGCGACATTATAGACCTTCCGCGTCTGAAAATTCCTCACCTCATACTCTCCCGGCCTGAAAATGCGATCCACCGAAGACACCACCAGAGCATCCTTCACCGCCGCCTGTTTCCGCAACCGGATCTGCCACTCCCTCAGCCCCATATTCTCCGGCTTCACCACATTCGAAAGCGTCTTGTTCTTCGTTTCACGCTTTTTCGCCGCAGGCTTGGCTGATGTTTTTTTCATGAATTCGTTATTTTATTAGATGACTATTGAAATATCAAAGTAATGCATTTTCTCTGTACCAGTTTGCAATCCGATGGTACAACTTTGTTCCCTCAAAATCAGTTACCGTATACACATTGCTTATTTCTTCCCATATATCTTTATCTGATTTCGAATTGTTTTCCGCAAAAGCCAGTAGTTTCAATAAGTCGTGTCCACAACAGATATCGCTATCTTGATATTTCCCATCAGACATCCTTAGCATTATCCACGTGCTTACTATATACACTATTTTATGCCACTTGTCCTTGAATGGCAAATTGTGCCAAAATTCAGATTCAACAGCTTTCCTCCAGTCGCAGATTAAAGTAGATGCTCCATCAAAAATAATAGATTTCTTCACGATTTTCTTAAACTTTATTCCTAAATCATATTTGGCATTGCATAATCTCATAATACCGAGGAATTTTGCCACTGGCATGACTTGCTGCAAACTTACCATACGCGACAAAACAGGCTGAACACTACCAGCTGCCATAACCGTCATTTCAATATCCCGGTGATCTGTTAAAAAAACATTCCCAGCAGGAACATCATCTGTAAATCGTCTATAATCCGCATCTATGATTCCACATATTTTCACACCAATAGCCCATTGGTTCACAACTTCTACTACATAGATGACATGATTATTGCCCCCTCCTTGAGTTTTGGATTTGAATGCAGGATATATTTTCGTGTTAGGAATAATATATTTCCTATAAAACAAAACATCATCATTCCCCTCAACCACCATAAAACCCTTTCTACAATGAAGCGGGCTACTAAAATCAGCCCGAATCAGACCAGATGTATAGTCTCGGGACAGCTCCACTGCATCTTTCAAAGTCTCAGACATAATGCTTTATTCATTTTGCGCCAAGAACAAATCCGATGAGATCTGCCACTGATGTTGGAAAATCTGGCCAGAATGCGTAGCAATAATACACTGAATTTTCCTAATTTCTATAATTTTGTTTATTGCCGCCAAAAATTCACCTTGCCAAGACAAATGAAAAGACAACTCCGGTTCATCTATTAAAAAGATTGAATCATCTTCTGACTCAAACAGCAAATCATACGCTAAAATAATAATATGCTGTTCTCCCGATGACAGTTTATCAGCGGATAAAATAGTACGATCCGCATCATTAGCTATGAAACGAAAACCCCAACTGTCATTCATTTGCAATTTTTTATTAACGAATGCGAACTGACCTATCACAGACTTAAACGTCAAAATCTTATCCAATTGAGATTTTTCATTTTCTATAAAAGATTCAATTCCTTTAATATATGAAGCACTACTCTTTATAAAATCCTCGTCAGCCTCTTTCTGCAAAAATCCTAAATCCGATAGTAAATCCAGATATTTTGTTATCCGGCTTATCCTTCTACCAATATCTTCTTTACTTGCCGGCAAATCCGTGCTGAGATGATTGATAATCGATGTCGAATACTTATATTTCAAGTCAGAAAGTATTGCAGCGAATCCAGCAGCTTTCTTTCTCACAGACGGCTTCAATCTATCTTGATCAAACAATCTGTTATCTCTCACATAATACACCGGCATAGAGCCAAGATAATTTTGCAAATTCGTAGCCATGGGCAACATAAAACCATTGCCCTGTGAACATCGTATCTCGTCATTCAGCCCCTGCGCCTCACGATGAAATCCGATATTGAAACTTATATCAACAATTTCCTTTTCATCAGAATCTTCCATTTGTTCAGACATTACCTGTCGGTCAATTCTGATTTCAGTTTCATCATCGTAAACAAGTTTCACTTTTTTGAAGAGGATATGCGATAATGCCTCGAAATCCAAATTGTATATATCAAAAATTATATTTAAAATGGTCGTTTTTCCGAAGCCATTAGGTCCTGTAATAAACCTAAGAAACAGACTGTCGTCACTACTTAAAATAATCTTGTACGTATATAAATTAAATAGAGACTCTATTTCGATTGATTTCAACATAATGTTCAAGCGTTCTTATAAATTTTTTTCAGACTTGCCCTTACTTTATCATTCACAGTCAGATTCCTTTCCTCTTCCATATTGCCTTTCCCATTATATTTTATAACAGCGGTATAAGATGGATAATCATCTCTTTTACTGAGATTATTCCTATAATGAAATGCTCTTAAATTCATGGCATTATCATCTCCCCCCAAACTTACAGGAAAAATATGATCAATGACCCAACCGTACGGGTTTTCCTTTCCATATCTCTCAAACATTATCAATGCGCCGCACGCATCAAGCCTGAACATGGACGGATCAAGCCCTTGAACTTTTCTGGCTTTTTCCCAAACCATTTTTATAGTATCGGTATCAATTGCCATAAAACACAAATGTTTTAACTTGTGCAAAAATACTATTTTTCGTTATTTCAAAAAACTGTTTCAAGTTTTTTCACACATACTTATCCATCGGGCAGTGTTTATGCCGTCAATATCCTCCACATATTTTGCAAAAGATGCACTGCCTTGCGGGTATTTATAGCACAAATACTCAATATAATTTGCCAAATGTCATCAAATTTTAAACTTTTGGCAAATTATACCTAAACCTTTTTCTGCCGAAATAAAAACATGTTGCAAAATTTTGCATTATGCTATATAAACATTATGTTATGCATAATAAAACAAGAAGTATGAAGTTTGTTGACAGGTATGCCTTATGGGGCGGCGTACCGCGTTATTGGGAACTGAGAGAAAACAGAAACTCGCTTGAGGATGCCCTATGGCGCAATATTCTTTCTGTTAATGATCCAAAGCTGGCCCTCATGAACGCTCCGAAAGACGATGCCGGGAATACCATGTCTCCGAAAGATGTGGTTGGATTTTGTTATTAGAAGCAGTTTTGAAAATTCCAAAACTGCTTCTTAATCAC
>CALUSD010000157.1 GCA_944323295.1 uncultured Bacteroidales bacterium
GAGGGCGACCCAAAAGGGTAATTTCCGCGTTACGCTTGATTCGAAAATCCTCATGTACGACAGTACACTCCGGTTTTCTCATCTTCGCAAGCCTTGAAATTCCACCTTTTGGGTCACCCTCTTGTTATGGGCTGACCCTAAAAGGAACTTTCTGCATTACCCGTGATTCGGGTCACCCTGTTTCGATGATTTAGAAAGTCACTCTCAGACCCACCTGGCATCTCCACCTCGAGTAGAAGTCATCGAGACTGATTGTCTGAGGACCTCCGGCGCGGTATGAATAGGTCGGGGTCATGTTGCCGTTTCCATCGTCTGTCAGGTCGTCTACATTGATGATATTCAGCATCCAAGTTCCGTAATTGTACCTGCCCCATTCGGCGTTGAACATGTTGCCGATATTGAGGATGTCCACTACGAACTGTATCTTGCGGCCGCTCTCCCTGTCATAGAAGAAATCCTGTGCAAGATGCAGGTCGAAATGATTCTCGAATTTGGCGATACCTGCATTTCTTTCGGACCACTGTCCTCTGTGCTTGCGAAGATATTTGTCGCTCTGGATGAACTGTTCGAATTTATCTGCATCTCCGGCATTCGCCCAGGTCATTTGCGTCACTTCTGCCGCAGTCGGTATGTAAAGAAGCGTGTTTGCTTCGTCTCCGTCGCATCCGTCACCGTTGAAGTCTTCCGACTCGTTCATGGTATACGAATACCTCTGACCGCTTGTCCCGTTGTATGTGAGGGAAACGGATGTCTGGAGCCTGCCGCCTGCATAGCGAGGAGTAGTGTATGTAATGGCTGCCATCACCTTGTGAGGCCTGTCGAACAGGGAGTGCGAAAGCACGACATCATTCGGGTCTACTGAAAAATAGTTTTCCCAGTTCGATTTAGCCACCGATGAAGAACCGTCGTTTACCGAGTATGAGTGACCGAATGTATATGATGCCATGAGGTTGAGGCCGAAGTCGAAATTCTTTTCTATCTGACCGCTCAACGAATAAGAATATCCTTTGTTCGTATTTTCCAAAGCTATGATGGTCGAATAGTCGCCTTTGCTTGAATAGTAAGGAGCCGTGTTGATCTCGTTTGCTGCAGCTGCGCTGACGGCATATGTCACACCTGTCTGTTCGATGGCAAGATTCCTGAAATATACGTTGTTCAGGCCTTTTGAATAAAGTGCGTCGAACGTGAATTTCCAGCCGTAGCCGAAATCCTGGTCATAGCCGAGGTTGACCCGGAAAGACTGAGGATATTTGAAATTCCGTGACAGGGTATTTATCGTCGAGCCTGTAGAGCCTGTCGCGATTCCCGGCTTTACTATATCTTCATACGGATTGCTTGTCAAAGGAAAATCCGAAGGCACGCTCCTTAAATATATGGATTTGGATTCCACACCAGTGTTGTTGAATGCATTCGTCAGCCAGACGAAAGGCACGCGCCCTGTGAACAGACCGGCACCTCCGCGGATCAGCGATTTTTTTGCCTTGTCTACATACCAGCGGAAGCCGATACGTGGCGAGAAAAGTACGGACGCTTTTGGTTTTACGCCTACATACTGGTTGCTTTCCTTTGCTATCTGAGTTTCATTGAAGGCAGTATTTTCACTCGGCTTGTTCAGAAGCATAGGCAGATCCATACGAAGGCCGTATGTCAGTGTGAACTGGGTGTTCGGTTTCCACTCGTCCTGTGCATATAATCCGAACTGGGCAGACCATGCATTGGCAGCCCATCTCGTATTTCCTCCGGTAAGCTCCGGATCGGAATAGCCGAAGCCATATCCTCCATTGATCGTGTTGTGCAGGAAATCATTTACGGAAGCGAAACCGTACGAACCGTAGGCGCCCTGGATGAACAGGTTGTTGAAGCGGAAAAACTCGTTATGGGTACCTACCGTGATATTGTGGTTGCCCTTGAATATGGAAACATTGTCGGAAACAGTGTAGACATCCGAATCTACGGAATTGGCTCCGGAAGAATAGTCTGTTCCGAGGCTTATCGGCAGGTTGTCGGAAATTGTAATATTGGCTCCCGGATATGCAATAGACCTGTGATCCCTGACAAAAACTGCAGTAGCACGGAATTCATTGGAAACCATGTCCGATATGCGGGAATTCAGTTCGGCCACGAGAGTGTGGGTCTGGTTGGACTGCTTGTATGACGAGTTGTTGAACATGTATTCTCTGGCGCTTGCATCATACTGGTCTGCATATGCATCCATGAACTGGTAGCGGAACATGAATTTGTGGTTGTCCTTTATGTTCCAGTCGATGCGGGCCATGGCATTGATAGCCTGATCTACTACCTGATGCGGACTGAAAGTCTCTCCTGTGTTTGAGATACCGTAGTTTTTCTCATAATGGTCTATCATGGCCTGTGCTATTGCCTCATTGAACACATTGCCGAGATCTGTTCCATCTTCCAGGATGACGTTGTTTTTCAGAAGAGTGCCATTATAAGCCCCGTTTTCAGGAGAGTAGACGTTAGGACTGGAGTTTCTCTTGTATTCCGCGCTTGCAAAAATGAAAAGTTTGTCCTTCACGATAGGAGCGCCGATCGTAAACCCGTATGTCTGTGTGAACTGCTGGGCGTATTTCTCTCTTGTCTGTCCCTCTGACAGAACCCCCGGAGTCTTGCCTATCATGTCCTGATTGTTGATGTAGCTGTATGCCGAGCCTGTTACAGTATTCGTACCCGATTTGGTGATGGCGTTGATGGCACCTCCCGTAAAGCCGGACTGGCGTACATCGAACGGAGCTACCACCACCTGAATCTCGTCGATGGCATCGAGCGCAATAGGATTCGCCCCTGTCTGACCGCCGTTGGTTCCGCTTGATGAAAGTCCGAAAGCGTCATTGGCTACGGCTCCGTCTATCTGGAAGCTGTTGTAACGGTTGTTCGTTCCGGAAAATGAAATACCGCCGCCTTTGGTCAGACTTGCCTGAGGAGTATATTGTACCACATCATAAATGCTTCTGTCGATAGATGGCGTATTGTCCACTGCGCTGCGGCTGAAGCTGGCTCCTGCTCCGGTCTTGTCGGCATTGAAAGAACTTTCGCTGACAACGATGACCGCATCGAGCTCGTTCGAAACCTTCATGACCGCGTTGAGTTCGTATGGCTCGCCGAGCTTCAGGGTAATGCCCGAGTAGTCGAGAGTAGACATTCCGATGTAGGAGACCTCTACCTTGTAAGGACCTCCGGTACGCATGCCGTTGATGATGTATCGGCCTTCTTCGTTCGACACGGCAGTGTACTGGGTGCCGGAAGGAGTGTGAACGGCAATGACTGCAGCACCGATCAACGGCTCTCCAGCTTCATCCGTGACATGGCCGTTAAGACCGGATGTCGTGACCTGGGCAAGGGCAATTATGCCCGAAAAGAGCATTGCAAACACTGTAAGTGTTGCTTTAAATGCCTGTTTCATAATAATTTAGTTGTTTTAATAATAGTTTTTACCGAGGCGAATATAATACTTTTTATAATTTATTTCCCTATTTTCGCATTTTTTAACATTATTTTAATTACCTTTGCAGTCTGCAATTGTGGAGAGATTTGGCTGCTTGCAACCACACAAAAAAATGCTAAAATGATTGTTCGGCCTCCGGCGGAACAATAAATTTTTAGATAACGGTTTTTTGCTCCTCAATTCTGCAGGGGCTTTTTTTATGCCTGATTCCGAAGCTGAACAGCTTCTTACGGGAAAACCATAAATTATTTTGAATATGCCATACCTTTTTACATCGGAATCAGTTTCCGAGGGACATCCAGACAAGGTCGCCGACCAGATTTCGGACGCCATTCTCGATGAATTTCTACGTCAGGACCCCGAGGCGAAAGTCGCGTGCGAAACATTCTGCAGCACCGGGCTTGTAGTAGTCGGCGGTGAAGTCCGTTCGGAAGATGCGTACGTCGATATACAGACTGTCGCCAGGCAGGTCATCAACAGGATAGGCTACAACAAGGCGGATTACATGTTCGACGGAAATTCGTGTGCGGTTATTTCCGCCCTTCACGAACAGTCCCAGGACATCAACAGGGGCGTGGTCGCGGAAAATGCCGACGAACAGGGAGCCGGAGACCAGGGGATGATGTTCGGCTATGCCTGCGACGATACCGCCGAGTACATGCCGCTGCCGCTTGCTCTTGCGCATAAGGCGCTTATGATACTTGCAAGAATACGCAGGGAAACGCCGGAGAAGATGCCTTATCTTCGGCCCGACTCGAAATCTCAGTTTACTATCGAGTACGATGACGTGACACACAGGCCTTTGAGAGTGCATACGATAGTGATTTCGACGCAGCATGACGAGTTCGTGCCGGCCGAGCTCGGCAATATGACCTATAAGGATGCCTGCGGGCAATACGGACAGAAACGGGTGGACGCCGCCATGCAGGCCAAAATCCGCAAGGATGTGCAGGAAATCCTGATACCGGC
>CALUSD010000158.1 GCA_944323295.1 uncultured Bacteroidales bacterium
TTGGATACAAGACCTCAGGACAGTCTTTCGACAAGGCTGCTGACCATGGAAGAGGCCGTACTCGGTCCGGAACTCGTACCTGAGAACGTGTCGGTCGTCTGGAGGCCCGGCAGCAGGGAGATGACGACATTCGAGAACGGCGGACTGTATTCGAAAAATCCGCTTGCCGGAATGAACAGGGAGATCATTTCTTCCGAAGACCTGAAAAGGCTTGCAGGGGAAGAGGTGCTCGGCTTCGAGCAATGGATAGACTCCGATATTGCCGTGTTCACGGCAAAGGGAAAATATCTTTTGGTCGATTGCACCGAGGAAAGGATAGAAGGGAAAATAACATTGCCCGAAGGGGCACGGAATCTTGTCTTCAATCCGGCAGGTTTTCATCCGTACACGCTCGGGAACGGACTCTATTTCTGTGACAATTACGGAAACACTTATCCGATAGCGACTTCCGATGACAGCAATATTTCTTTCGGACAGTTCGTCAGCAGGAACGAATTCGGCATAACAGGCGGCATATTCCTCTCGGATTCCGGCAAAAAGGTCGCATTCTACAGGAAAGACGAAAGCGCGGTCGGTACTTTCCCTCTGCTCGACATCAATTCGCGCACGGGCTCTCTCGTCCGGATCAAATACCCGATGGCAGGGATGGCGTCGGAAAACGTACGGCTCGGGGTATATGATTTCGCAAGTAACGAAACCGTATATGTGGACTGCGACGAGTTCGGATACGACCAGTATCTTACCGGCGTTTCGTGGTCTCCAGACGACCGCCTGATTTTCATCCAGGTGCTCGACAGAAGTCAGAAACATCTGAAACTCAACATGTATCGTGCGGATACAGGGGAATTTGCGGGAACATTGCTGACCGAAGACAATGAAAAGTTCGTCGAGCCTTTGGATCCGGTCCGGTTTATCGAAGGAAGTACGACACGTTTTATCTACAGGACCGACAACAGGGACGGGTACAGAAATCTGTATCTCTGCGATACTGACGGCAATGTGCGGCGCCTGACCGAGGTGGATGCGGACGTGGCGTATCTCGGCAATGACGGGAAGAGGGTCTTCTATACTTCTGCTGAGGTTTCTCCTGTCGAAAATCATCTGTTCAGCGTAAATATTTCGTCAGGAAAGGTCTCGAGGCATACTTACGCAACGGGCTGGCATGACATCAGTCTGAGCCCTGACTGCGGGTATTTCGTGGATAACTACAGCAGCCTGAAAGTGCCCCGCATTGTGGATCTGTGCCGCGTTTCGGACGGAAAACGTGCGAATCTGCTTACGGCTCGGAACCCTTCGGCGGATTTCAGGTATTGCGAAATCTCCCTCGGTACCGTGAAAAGCGCCGACGGCAGATACGACAATTATTACAGGCTCATCAAGCCGCTCGACTTCGACCCGTCGAAAAAATACCCGGTCATACTGTATGTCTACGGCGGGCCTCATTCACAGATGGTCAGGAACACCTGGCTCGCGGAACTGAGACGCTGGGAGATGCTCATGGCCCAGAAAGGATATCTCGTATATGTTCAGGACAACCGTGGCACGCAAAACCGCGGTGCGGAATACGAAAAGGCCATATACGGCCGGTGCGGACAGGCAGAGATGGCAGACCAGATGGTGGGGATAAGGATGCTGTCCGGCCTCGGGTACGTGGATACGGAACGGATCGGCGTGCACGGATGGAGTTACGGCGGCTTTATGACCATTTCGCTGATAACGAATTATCCCGACGTGTTCAAGGCAGCTGTGGCCGGAGGTCCTGTCATCGACTGGAAATGGTATGAAGTGATGTACGGGGAAAGATATATGGGAAGTCCGCAGACGAATGCCGAAGGGTATGCCCTGACGAGCCTTATCGGAAAGGCCGAAGATCTCGAAGGCAGACTTCTGATATGCCAGGGCGCCGTGGACAATGTCGTCGTATGGCAGCACAGTCTTAATTTTATCAGGGAATGTATCGAAAACGGTGTCCAGGTGGACTATTTTCCTTATCCGTGTGCACAGCACAATGTCCTCGGCCGAAACCGCATTCATCTGATGGACAAGGTCACCATGTACTTCGAAGATTTCCTGTAGAATGCCCTGCCGTGACCGGTATTTTATGAAAGGCATCCGGGCTGTCGTCAAAAAGAAAGCAGGCTAAAGAACGATCCTGAGCCTGCCCGAAAAGAAAATATTAGAATTGAATGTGTGTGTAGAATATTTTGAAACAATTCATAATGCAAAGTTTATGTTTTTTAAGACTAAAATATATCACAATTTGCTGATTTTATATCAAAATTTCTTTAATAAACATGAATTTTACGAAGCAGCCGCTTGAAAAAATGTCAAACGGTTTCTAATTTTGGCGGGATTTCCATACAGTTTCCAAAAGAATGGATGATATCGTAAAAATTTTCGACAACTATTCCGGCAACCGGAAATTCAGTTTCAAGGTTACCTTGGACCAGAAAAGGGCATTGTCGGACAAAATAGTCATTTTGCTCTGTTTCGAGGGTTGGGCTAAAATCAATGTGGGGTTCAGGGACTATACGATGAAAAGGAATTCCTTTTTGGCCATTGCCCCCGGCATCCCGTTTTTCTGCAGAGAAATCAGCGACGATTTCAAGGTAGATATCCTCGTGATCAGGGAAGAAGTATTCAACCGCCTGTCATACGGAGTCATAAGACTTTATTTTTACAGGATAATGTACATCGACCCCCTGCTTGAGATGCCGGAGGAAAAGATGAGAATGTGCATGAACATACACTATTATCTCAAGGATTTCATCAACGAAAATGACAATTATTTCAAGCCGCAGCTCATCGCCAAGTTCATGGACATACTTTTCTACGAAGCCTGCAATGCCATTCTCCACAAATCGGCGAAAAACGACAGAAAAGACAGGCATCGCGACGAGATCATGGCCCGATACATAAAACTCGTGGATGAAAATTTCCGCAGACACAGGAAGTTGGAGTTCTATGCGGATAAAATGAATATCACGGCCAAATATCTTTCAGCCGTGATAAAGTCCGCGACCGGACGCACTGCCACCCAGTGGCTCGATGACTATACTCTTTTGGAAGCAAAGACATTGCTGCGCTCAAGCACGGCGACCATCCAGGAAATAAGCTATGAGCTCGGCTTTTCCACACCCTCGCATTTCGCCAAGTTTTTCAGGGACAGAACCGGAGTATCGCCGAAAGACGCCAGAAATTCAGATCCTGGCAGTTTCTGATGCCACTTTGGCTGCGGCTTTTGCAAAACCTGCAGTGGAATCGGCATAAAGGATTCCCCGCGATGAATTTATCAGAAGTCCGCCCTTGTCGTTCGCTCCGTATTTCATGACTTCTTCCGCCGAACCTCCCTGAGCACCGACACCCGGCACCAAAAGGAAGTGGTCGGGACAGAATGTCCTGATTTCCGAGAGTTTTTCCGCTTTCGTGGCCCCTACTACGAACATCATGTTGTCAGGGGTGGAAATACTCATCATTTCTTCCATCACGGCCCTGTACAATGGTTTCCCGTCCTTTTCTGCAGTCTGGAACTGGACTGCGGACGCATTTGATGTAAGAGCGAGAACTATGGCCCATTTGTCCTTGTATTCGAGGAACGGCAGTATGCTGTCCTGTCCCATATACGGAGACAGCGTCACTGCGTCGAAATCCATTGTCTCGAAAAAGGATTTGGCGTACATCTTCGCAGTATTTCCGATATCTCCCCTTTTGGCGTCGGCAATGAGAAAAATATCCGGGCATGTAGTCCTTATATAGTCTACCGTGGCTTCGAGAGCGCGGATTCCGTCATTGCCGTAGCATTCGTAAAATGCTAAATTTGGCTTGTATGCGATGCAATACGGGGCTGTAGCATCGATGATGGCCTTGTTGAATTCGATAATCGAGCGGGCCTTGCCTCCGAAAAGCTGCCCTTTGATGGCAATCTCGGATGATGCCAGACCTTTGATATGTTCAGGCATTTTGCCGTAGTCTACGTCCAATCCGACGCAAAGCATGGTTTTCTTGGCCTGTATCTGCCGGTATAAGTCTTCTCTGTTCATGATATTATGAGTTGTACATGAGGATTTTCGAATCTAAACGGGGAGCATCCTTTCGGGTCACCCTCAATAATATTTATAGAATAAAGCGATGGATTCCATGCCTTTGAAAAGCTGGCTCAAAAGATAGCTCTCGTTCGGGGAATGTATGGTATCCCTCTCCAATCCGAATCCCATGAGAAGAGGATCTATGCCGAGTATCCTCTGCAGGTCGGCAAGGACAGGGATGCTGCCTCCTCCCCTGCTCGGCACCGGCTCGATACCGTAAACTTCCTGCATTGCCTTCGAAGCGGCCTGATATGCATCGGAAGAAATCGGAATCAGGAAGCCGTCTCCGCCGTGATGGGGTTTTACCTCTACTCTGACATACTCCGGAGCAGTATCGGCAATATGCCTGCAAACCATTTCCGTGATTTTCCTGCTGTCCTGATTCGGCACCAACCTCATGGAGATTTTGGCATGAGCCTCGGACGGAAGCACTGTCTTGGCGCCTTCGCCGGTAAAGCCGCCCCATATTCCGTTCACATCCAAACACGGGCGGATACCGGTCCTTTCTATGGTAGTATAGCCTTTTTCCCCTTTTACCTCGTTTATATTCAGGAACTTTTTGTATTCGTCAAGATCGAATGGAGCTCTTGCGAGTTTCTTCCTGTCTTCGTCCGAAAGCTCGACCACGTCGTCGTAAAAACCTGGTATCGTGATTTTTCCGTCATTGTCCGTCAAGGAGGAAATGATGTCGCACAGCACGTTTATCGGATTGGCGACGGCTCCGCCGTAATGTCCCGAATGCAGGTCCTTGTCCGGTCCGGTTACCTTTATTTCAATATAGGACAGGCCCCTCATTCCGCAATTTATCGACGGCACGCGTTCGGATATCATCGTAGTGTCCGATACCAAAATAACGTCTGCCGACAGCAGTTCTTTATTCTCTGAAGCCCATTCGGCCAAAGACGGGCTGCCGATTTCCTCTTCGCCTTCGAAAATGAACTTGACATTGTGTCTCAGGCGGCCTTCTTTCACCAAATATTCGAAGGCTTTCAGATGCATGAAAAGCTGGCCCTTGTCATCGTTGGCTCCGCGGGCATATATGGCCCCGTCTCTTATTTCCGGCTCGAAAGGATCCGACTTCCAGAGTTCGAGCGGATCGACCGGCTGGACATCATAGTGTCCGTACACGAGAACGGTGGGCAAAGCCGGGTCGAGGATTTTCCGTCCGAATACCACGGGATGGCCTTTTGTCGGAAATACGCCTGCCGAGTCGGCTCCGGCTTCTTTCAATAGTTCTGCCAGCCGCTCTGCACAACGCACCATGTCAGGCTTGTGTTCATCGGCCGAACTGACCGATGGTATGCGCAAAAGGGAAAAAAGTTCGTCGAAAAACCTCTCTTTGTTTGCTTCGATGTATTTTTTCATATCACGGATAGTTCTCAGGCAGACTGTATGTTACAGCCTGAAATTGTTTTCTAATTTCGACTTCGCATAATCGACGGTCAGGTCAAAAGTCTTTTTCCTCGAACTTGGAGCTTCATACATGGCATCCGTCATGATTTTCTCGCAGATGGAGCGAAGTCCGCGCGCCCCCAATCCGTTCTCTATGGCGGTGTCGGCTATCAACTCGAGAACTCCCGGCTCTATTTCAAGTTTGAGTCCGTCCAACTCGAACATTTTTTCATACTGGCGGACAATGGCATTTTTCGGCTCGGTCAGAATCCTGAGCAGGGCCGGTTTGTCGAGTTTGTCGAGATAGGTCACGACGGGAAGTCGTCCGATGATTTCAGGTATCAGCCCGTATGACCTAAGGTCCTGGGCAGAAACGTACTGGAGAAGATTGTCCTTGTCTATCTTCTGCTTGTGAATGGCTCCGTAGCCGATGACCTGGGTGTTGAGACGCTGCGCGATCCGTCTTTCTATCCCCTCGAAAGCGCCTCCGCAAATGAAAAGGATATTCTGGGTATTGACCTGGACGAATTCCTGTTCAGGATGCTTGCGTCCT
The DNA here is from genome assembly GCA_944323295.1 of uncultured Bacteroidales bacterium. Lineage (GTDB taxonomy): Bacteria > Bacteroidota > Bacteroidia > Bacteroidales > UBA932 > Cryptobacteroides. Next base: position 6,031 of record CALUSD010000158.1, read on the forward strand.
CCTTTGGGCGGTACGTTTACTACACTGCCTTCGAGGAGCTTCAACAACGCCTGCTGCACGCCTTCGCCTGAAACATCCCTGGTGATGGACGGATTGTCGCTTTTCCTTGCTATCTTGTCTATTTCGTCGATGAAGACTATGCCGCGCTCTGCTAATTTTACATTATAGTCGGCCTCCTGCAGCAGCCTCGAGAGTATGCTTTCGACATCCTCCCCGACATAGCCAGCTTCTGTCAGGACCTTAGCATCCACGATGGTGAAAGGCACCTCGAGAAGTTTTGCTATGGTTTTGGCCATCAAGGTCTTTCCTGTGCCCGTAGGACCCACCATCAGGATATTCGACTTTTCGATTTCGAGCCCCTCGGCATCGGAAGAAACAAGATTGTTGTTTATCCTCTTGTAGTGGTTGTAAACAGCTACGGACAGAAGTTTCTTGGCCCTGTCCTGACCTATGACATATTGGTCGAGATATTCCTTTATCTCTTTAGGCTTCAGTAATTTGCTGATTTTTTCAGGAGCCGGGGCCGAGGCTTTCTCTATGCTTGCAACATAGTCGTAGCACAATTTGACACAATCGCTGCAGATGGCAGAATCCAAACCCTGAAGCAGGAGCGGTACTTCATTCTCGCTCCTGCCGCAGAATACACAGTGTCTTTCGCTGTCTGTATTTTTTTTTGCCATTATAAATTCTTCTTTCCCGAAAGGATTTCGTCTATCATGCCGTATTCGAGAGCTTCGTCGGAGGTCATCCAGAAGTCGCGGTCTCCGTCGGCCTCTATGACTTTGTACGGTTTCCCGGTGTGCTCCGAAAGTATGGTGTACAGCTCTTTCTTGACCTTCATTATCTCCTTGGCGGCGATTTCGATGTCCGAAGCCTGGCCTTTTGCACCTCCGAGCGGCTGATGAATCATGACGCGCGAATGTCTGAGTGCCGATCTCTTGCCTTTTTCGCCTGCACACAGCAGAATCGCTCCCATGGATGCCGCCATTCCGGTGCAGATGGTGGCTATATCGGGCTCTACCAACTGCATGGTATCGTAGATGCCGAGGCCGGCGGATACCGACCCTCCCGGAGTATTGAGATAAATGGATATGTCAGCCTTGCTGTCGGTAGATGCAAGGAAAAGAAGCTGAGCCTGGACTATATTGGCTACGTCGTCATCGATCGGAACACCCAAAAAGATGATTCTGTCCATCAGAAGTCTGCTGAATACGTCCATGGAAGCGACATTCAGCTTTCTTTCTTCTATGATGGTCGGATTTATATAGGAATCCAATACGGACTCGTATCTTCGCAGCGTCATCGAGCCGATGCCGCAATGCAGCCTTGCATATTTATCGAACTCTTTTTCCATAAGGCAATTCAAGCATCCCTTCGAAAAAACCGTTATTATTTAAGCTCGCGGAATTTTTCCACCGAAATTTTGTGATTCTTGACAGTCACGGCATTCTTGACTGCCGCAATGGTCTTGGTGTCTTCCACCTGTTCCAGAACACGGCGGCCTTCCTTTTCCTGGGCAAGAATATTTTTGGCGTAATTCTCCAATTCCGCATCCGGAACATTGTTTATTCCGTACATTGCGAACTGATATGCCGCCAAGCCTTTGGCGCTTGCCAGAAGATCGGACTCCTCTATCTTGACAGCGAATTTTTCCATCAGATAATTCCTGACCATCTGCCAGCGATAGTCGTTCAGGAAGAGATCGAATTCTTTCTCAATGTCTTCCATGGTGAATTTCCCGTCGTTTGCCACATAAATCCATCTTTTGAGGAATTTTTCAGGGAGTGCGATTCCTGCCTTGGCCACCAAGTAGTCTTTTGCATCCCTGGCGAATCTGAATTCGGATTCCTGGGTGTATTCAGCTGCGAGCCTTTCTTCGATTTTGGCATCGAACTCTTCTTCCGTCTTCACATTTCCTTCTCCGAAAATCTTGTCGAAAGTTTCCTGTGTGGCCGGTGCCGATACGAAAGTCTTGACGTTCTTTACCGTCATTTTGTATACAGGATCGATGTCCGCCAGTTTGTCCTTCTCGACTTTCAGAAGCGAAGCCCTGTCGGTTTCATTCGTGAAGGCGTCATTGACATTCACGTCGATGGAGTCACCGGCCTTGAGCCCGACGAAAGACGGCCTCACTGATTCGGATACATTGCGAAGCGCAATATATGTTCCCTCGACCTTGGTCTCACCCTGTTCGAGATCCACAATAATGAAGTCTTCCGCCTTGGCAGCCTTGCCTTCTTCGAGGGAGCCGTACTGTTTGAGAAGGTTTTCCTTCATTTCGGCTTTTGCCTCTTTCGTAATATTTATATTATAATAAGGTATGTTATCTTCCTTGGACAGTTCGAAGTCCACTTTCGGAGCCAGGGCGATATCGAACTTGAATGAAAAGTCGTTTCCGTTTTTCCATTCGATTTCCGGCTGGTTTTCTGCTGGAAGAGGCTCTCCGATGACTTTCAGGTCGTTGTCCCTGATAAAGCCGTTGAGCGACTCGGATATGATATCGTTCACTGCGTCTACAAGACATGACTGTCCGTATATTTTTTCAATCAGCCCCATAGGCACCATGCCTTTTCTGAAACCCTTGATTTCAGCGGTCCTCTTGTGTTCGTTCAGTCTTTTTTTCCTTTTCGCGGAATAGTCTCCGTTCTCGATCGAAAGCATCAATTCGATATTGAGGTCGTCGATTTTGTTCTGTTCGATTTTCATGATATGATATTGTTAATATTTTCAGTCGGTAATGTCTGCGGAAAGCAGGGGCGCAAATATAAACAATCCCGCGCTAATATCAAAATTACTGCTTCAACCGCTTCGGATATACTATTCTTGCATGATAAACTTGCTGGAGATACGATTTCAAGACGTTTTTCACGATATTCAGTTCCTTGATGGAAATGTCGGCATCTTCGAACTGTCCGTCGGCCATCTTGGACTTCACTATTTTTTCTACCAGATCCGACATCGACTTGGCGGAATAGTCTTTCAATGAACGGGATGCAGCCTCCAATGTATCGCAGAGCATGATGATGATCTGTTCTTTCGAAGTCGGTTTTTTGCCCTTGTAGAAGAAATCATCGGCATCCGCCCTGTCTCCGCCTTCATTTATGTACTTGTTGTAGAAATATGCGGTACATGTCGTTCCATGATGCGTTTCGATAAATTCCCTGACCACTTCCGGAAGTTTGTACTTCTCCGCCAATGCCATTCCGTCCGGAACATGCTTGATGATTTCTATCGCACTTTCCCGAGGCGACAGACCGTCATGGTATCTTGCTCCCAATGTCTCGTTCTCGATGAAACACTGAGGGTTCATCATCTTGCCGATATCATGGTACAAGGCGCCTGCACGTACGAGAAGTACGTTTGCATCTATGGAGCGGGCCGCAGCGTCAGCCAGATTCATCACCTGCAGCGAATGCTGGAATGTCCCCGGAGCCTTGTGCGCCAGATCCCTGAGCAGCCTGTTGTTGGTATCCGTCAGTTCCGTCAGCCTCGTGTTGGATACCAACATGAACAGCCTTTCGAACAGATAGATGAGGGGATATCCCGCCACGGACAGGAACGAGCCTATGAACAGATAAAAGATAATACGGAAATCGTTGAATCCGCTGATCCCGTCTATGAGCCTGAACGCCAAATAGATCACAAGCAGTATGAAAAAGACTGCAATAGCCGTGATGAACTGCTTCCATCCCCTGTTGTAGATTTCGGCAAGGAAGATCGTCACTACTCCTGCCACAAGGTACATGACGAAAAGCTCCACTCCGTTGTGCGAAAAAATCAGCAGCGGCAGCAGAGATATGATATAGACAGGAAGCACTACCCTTTTCTTGAAAAATGCGACCAAATAAAGCGCTATCAGTGTAAACGGAGTCATGTACAGAAGCTCCGGATCGACTTTTTCCACAGACAGGGCTGACACTGTCGCAAGCAGGAAGATAACTAACAGATAGCTGTAGGTATTCGGATTGTCATAAATCCTGTAATTGGTGAAATAAAGCGCGAAATACAGGACTACGACGAGGCCGAGGGCAATCAGGAAATTTCCGAGCCAGAGCCATATCCTCGGTCCGCTGTACCCCAAACTGTTTTCATATTCAGCCTTGTATGAATCGAGGAGCTGTTCTATTTCCGATGTGATGATTTCTCCGTTGGACACGATCAGCTGCCCGGCATTCACTACTCCTGCGGTCGGCGAAACATAGTTTACGGATTCATCGTGAACGAGCTCCGTCGTCTGTCTGTCGAAAATCAGGTTGGGTTTCAGCAGATCATACAGGCCGGCGGCCGTACAGAGGGAATCCGTATTGCAGGCTATGCCAGATTCGGTCAGAAAGAGCAGAAGGAAGTCCTGCGCTTCCCTGACAGTATATACTTCCGATGACGGAACTTTCTTCGCACGTCTGTCCCTCTGTACGAAAATCACATTCCCGTCGATGGTTTTGCCTTCAGGCAGATATTCCGTTCCGGTTTCGGATATGATGCCGCTGTCGTACAGTCTTCCGAATGCGCTCAGAATCTCCGGCTTGAAGCTGTTGCATTTGCCGAGGTCGGCCTTTTCGACAAGAGCCGTCTGATCATGCACGACTGCTTCCGAATATCTGAAATACGGAATCACGCTCGATCCGAGAGCCCCTTTTTCGGCCTGTATCTGCGCGTCGGTTTTCAGAATGGGAAAGTCGAACTGGGCTATCAGCGTTTCATACATCCACGGAGAGCCTTTCTTGTAGTCGTAATTGAATTTCCCCATCCTCGGGAAGATGACGGCGAGGATGACCAAAAGGATGGCTAAGGGAAAGTAAACCTTGTAGGAATGGTTGATTCTAATTTTCGGCATCAGTATGCAGGGTTATATTTCATCATTGTGTGGCTGAAATTTTCCGAGATGTAGGCGGGCATCCCGTATTGTTTGAGCAGGGCCGCAAATTTTTCCCCTGTTCCGTCTTCGCGGGAAGCGGATGAAACGGTGATGACAAGCTCCCCTTTGAAATTGATGGTGGAAATCCCGTACGGGAACAGCGCCGGCGGGACGACCGGATAAAACTCCGTAATATATCGCAACATCTGCTCCGGCATTATGACGTTGCCTATGCTGCATATCGAAAAGGTGGCTTCTTCGGCCTTTCCGGCAAACAGCATTGCGGCAGCATCCTTCTTTTCTTCTATCGTTTTCCTGTCGAGCACTTTTTCCAATAAGGAAATGCGTCTCTGGACATTGTATGCTAATGCATCTGTCTTCAGCTGCGCTTCAAGAAACTTTTTCTGCGACATCAGCACCGTGGCCACAGGGTATTCGGAAAGTTTCCTGTTATAGGCCAGTGGAAGATTCGCAAAGAAGGGACGGATCGTGGTAGTCGGGAAATATTGCCGCAGATTCACCTGAATGCGTGAAACTATGAATTCCCCGGCGACATCCTTTTCCGGATAGGTGTCGAGCAGAGCCTGGGCGAAAAAAGGCGATACTATGGTGGACGGCATCGAAACATAGTCCTTGGCTTCGCCCTTGATTTTTGCGACCGGCAAGTGTATCCGCGTTACCTTGAATCCTCCGGCACTGTCCGGAAAAGGCAGGCAGACAGCCTTTGCATCCATGTACCATATCGGTTTGGATGCCGGAATATCGTCCAATTTCACGAATGCGTCGTCGGCTTCGATATCATGGAATTCGCTTTCGGCAGTGATGACGCTTCCGTCGTTTTCCACGTCGTATCCTCCGAGTTTCAGATAGCGGTAGATGACGGCCCTTATGAATGGCACGACGCCTTTTTCGTCCGTAATCGCCTTGTGAAAGTCGAAATATACGGTCTTGTGGTTCACGAAGACCGAAAAAAGACAGCGCGGACCGAATTCTCCGGAAGAAGAAACCGCCTGTCTGTCGCACATGTCATGCACGACTGCAGGGCAGTCCGACTTTTCATATCCGAACGAATCGCCGGAGACGACGGCTTTCAAAACAAGTTGCGGAAAACGCGATGCCAAATCGTTGAGAACGCGTTCCAACAAATCCTTGTCGACAGCCATGGTCAGACTTACGACATACGTGAAAGAAGTGTTGCTCCGGGATGAACCGGAGTAAAGATACAGACTTCCCAAAAGGTCCGGTGTAAGATATCCGTTGCTCATCAGCATAAAGTTTAAATCGCCCGCGCGGGCCTGTCATTTATGAAAAGGACTGTCCGGCTCTTTGGACATATAGCTGAACTCTATCCTGTCCGTCAGCCATGGCCAGAACTTGTGTACGAAAACCGTAGCCCTTCCGAGCGGAGTGAGGACCATCTCTCTTTTGCGTCGTGCAAGTCCTTTCGCTAAATATTCCGCCACTTTCTCCGCCGTCATCATCTTGCCTTCGTCGCGAGGCGTGCTTCCCTGTTCGGAACCGTCTGCCGTCAGGGCTGCATTTCTCACATTCGAAGCGGTGAATCCCGGAGCGAATATCATCACATGAAGGCCGTCGTAGAGGTGCTCGATTCTGAGTGTGTCGAGAAAACCCCTTATGGCATATTTCGAGGATGAATAGCCGGTCCTGCCGGGCAGGCCGGCGAAACCGGCAATGGAAATGACGCCTACCACGGAACCTTTGGACCGTAAAAGCCACGGCAAGGCGTATTTCGTACAATATACCGTGCCCCAGAAATTCACGTCCATCAGTCTTTTCAGCACGGAAAGCTCCAAGTCGCGGAACATCGCACGCATGGAAATTCCGGCATTGTTGACGAGGATGTCGATGCCTCCGAATCTCGCGACGGTCTTTTCCACGAGTGCCCGGCAGTCAGCCTCGGAGGTGACGTCTGTTTTGACGCAAAGGACTTCCGTCATGGGGGCGAGTTCCTTCGCAAGGTTCTCCAATTTGTCTTCCGAACGGGCCGCAAGTACGAGTTTCGCTCCGAATGATGCGAATAATCTGGAAGAAGCCAACCCAATTCCTGAGCTGGCTCCTGTTATGATCATTATCTTGTCCTTGAAATATTTTCCGTTCATTTCAATCAGATATGCATATCGATAACGTCTTCTCCGTCATATTCGCCTCTTTCGAGTTTCGCCCTGACTTCGGCGAATGTCTTCAGAGTGTATTCGACATCTTCCATGGAATGTGCAGCCGTAGGGATGACCCTGAAAATAATCATGCCCTTAGGGATGACAGGATATACGACGATCGAGCAGAAGATACCGTAGTTCTCCCTGAGGTCGACAGCCATTCTCGTCGCCTGGCCGACACCGCCCTTGATGGCTACAGGGGTGACGCAGGCTTCTGCAGGCCCGATTTCGAAGCCGAGTTCACGGAATCCGTTCTGCAATGCACGGGTCACCTTGAAGAGTTTCTTCCTGAGCTCGTCGCCTTCCGCGCTTCTGATGATTTCAAGTCTCTTCAGACCGCCTTCCACGAATGCCATCGGGAGCGATTTGGCGTAGATCTGAGACCTGAGATTGTATCTGAGATAGTCGATGATGACCTTTGGACCGGCAACAAAACCTCCGATGCTGGCCATGGACTTGGCGTACGCACCGATGTAAAGGTCTATTTCGTCCATGACGCCGAAATGCTCTGATGTACCGCGGCCGTGTTCTCCCATGACACCGAATCCGTGTGCGTCATCGATGAGAATCCTGAAATTGTATTTCTTTTTCAGGGCTGCTATCTGATCGAGGATTCCGAGAGCGCCGGTCATGCCGTAAACGCCTTCAGTTATGAGGAGGATGCCTCCGCCGGTCTCTTCGCAGAGTTTGGACGCTCTTTTAAGGGTGGCTTCGCAGCTTTCGATGTCATTGTGCCTGTATGTCATACGTTTTCCCATGTGAAGACGGGCGCCGTCGATAAGGCAGGCATGCGCTTCCGAGTCGTATACTATGATGTCATGTCTGTCCATCAATGCATCGATGGTGGAAATGATGCCCTGGTATCCGAAGTTGAACAGGAATGCATCTTCTTTCTTTTCGAAGTCTGCGAGCTCTCTTTCGAACTGCTCGTGCAGAGAAGTGTGTCCGGACATCATGCGGCTTCCCATCGGATAGGCAAGACCCCATTTTGCGGCAGCTTCCGCATCGGTTTTCCTGACTTCCGGATGATTTGCCAGCCCCAGATAGTTGTTAAGGCTCCAGCAAAGCACTTCTTTTCCACGGAATTTCATATGAGG
>CALUSD010000159.1 GCA_944323295.1 uncultured Bacteroidales bacterium
GCCCAGGCCATGGATATGGATTGCAGCACCCATTCGGCGGGCCATGTGGCGTGTGTAAGCAGGTATTCGTGACTTCTGCGTGCGAGCGTGAATTCCCGGTCGGAAGCATAGTGGGAAAGCTGGTTTATGACAGCATCGCCTTCGTACGGAATGCGTTCCCGGTCACCGTCCACGTACAGCCCGGCAAAGGAAGTGGCTTTCATCGAATATCTGCACATTTCCCAGATTTGCTGCAACGCAGTGTCAGGGCAGGAAAATACGGATGCCGAATCGTCGAACGGATAATGTACCGTCTGTCTGCTTACCGTGACGGATTTGTCTTTTATGCTCCGTCCTTCGACTTCGCAATATCTGAACGGATACACTTCCCCGATACTGCCCGGCATTTTGACTGCGGAACGGCCTGTATTGCGTTTGTCGGCAGGTATCTTTATAATATAGGTGTATCTTCCCGGCAGCAGAGCTGTTTTCTGCCTCAAGAAACGTCTCGACCCTCCTGGTTCCGGGTCGAGTCGCCCGTTTTTCAGGCATTCTCCGATGCTGACTGTCAGGGTGTCTTTCCTGTTCGAGGAAACAGTGATGTTGAGCTGCCCGAAAGCCGCCTGTCCGAAGTCGGCAAAAAGGATGTCGTCTGAAAGGTATGTCTCATGTACAGGCGTCTGCTCGCTTTTTACAATGGGATATGCAGGGCAACGGTAGTCATCAAGACTGTCTGCCATCCTGAAAGCACGTATTGAGGACCATTCCTGCGGGTCTCCGTTGTTCCATGTCATTACTCTCCAGAAATATACGCTGTCCGGCTCGAGTTCCTTTCCTCCGTATTCTACTGAAATACTGTTGCTTCCCGGCAGTTTCCCGCTGTCCCACATGTCTGCCGCTCCATTTTCTACAGCCCTCCTCGAGGACCCGAGCTGAATCCTGTATGCTGTCTGCATCACGTTTTTTCTGTCATCTTCGACCTGCCAGCTGAAATGAGGTTTCTTGCTGCAGACCGGAACATATTGCGTGTTTTCGATGATTTCTCCATGATAGTCCAATGTCAGCTGCGAAATCTTTCCGTCGATCCAGATTCTGTCCGTGTGTTCGACGAGGTCGGTCGCAAGCCTCACGGGAGGGCCGCCTGCCGATGTGGTCGGTAGACAATACAGGATAATCAGGCAGGCCGATGCTTCTTTGATGAATTTATTCATGCCGGGGCAATGTTTTTATGTATTGATAAGTTTTGTGAATAAATACTGTCGATATATAGACGTACCCGCCCCGCTTTTCACCCAATGCCGATGTAGGATTTTTATCCGCCATTCTGTCATCTCGAGCGCAGTCGAGAGATCTGTTAGAAATATTGAGAAAGAAAGATGCAGAGCAATACCGGCAGCTTTTCCCTCAGCTCCTTCAGCGCCAAATGCAGATGATTTTCGACCGTTTTTTTTGAAAGCTGCATCTGCTCGGCGATTTCGTCGTTGCTCTTACCGTAGAATCTGTTGAGAATGAATACTTCGCGTCTTTTGGGAGGCATCCTGTCCACGATTTCATTTATTGCCCGGCGTGTCTCCCGGGCAATAAAGTCCTTTTCGAATTCTTCTTCCGTCTCGAATGCTCTTTTTGCGAAGAGGTTGTTCCTCGAAGCAGCCGATATTTCTTTCCTGATATGGTCTATGACCGTATTTTTCGATATCTGAAACAGATAGTTCCTGAGATTCCCGACGGAAGGCAGTACGGCCCGGTTTACCCATATTTTCAAGAATACTTCCTGTGCCATGTCTTCAGCTGCCGGCGTGTCTTTCAGGATAGAACGGGCGAATTGCTTTACCTGTCCGTAATATTCGGCAAACATGTCATGAAATGCGTTGAGATCACCTTCCGATATTTTTATCAGTTTTTCGTCGGTCATAGTGTCAGTGCGGTATCGGTTTTTTACACGAGTTCGGAAACGTTTGATTAAACGACTTCTCAAAAGTACGAAAAAATCCGTTCTTCGGCACCGTGTCCGTCAATTCTTCTCAAAAATCGCAGTCTGAATGTCAAAAATCGAATGCTCTGATGATACGAGCCGGTCTATATTTGCAAAACATTATTCAGGACACATACTACAAACACAAAACGATAGCCAAAAATGAAAGGTGATACATCGGTAAAAGAGCACTGCTATTTGGCGGTGGATATCGGAGCGACCAGCGGAAGGGTCGTGGCGGGATTCATAAGGAAAGACGGCGGTTTCGAATTCAGGGAAATACACAGATTCCCGAACTCCATCCTGAATGTCTCAGGGAAGTTTTACTGGGATATTTTCTCCATTTATTCAGCTGTTCTTGAAGGACTGTGCAAATGTACGGCGGAAGGCATCCGTCCTGAATCCATCGGCATCGATACCTGGGGCGTGGATTTCGGTTTCACAGGAGAAGACGGCGTCATTCTCGGCTTGCCGAGAGCCTATAGGGACACTTATACTGACGGCGCTCCGGAAGAATTCTACGGTATCGTCCCGAAAGATGTCCTGTATGAGAAAACAGGCATTCAGATTCTGAATTTCAACAGTATATTCCAGCTTTACAGACAGTCGCGAGATGGGTTTTCGCCGCTGAAAAATGCTTCCAAACTGCTGTTTATCCCGGATTTGCTCAGTTACATGCTGACAGGGAAAATGGTGTGCGAATATACCGTGGCCTCGACTTCCCAACTTTTGAATCCGTATACGAAAGACTTTGACGATGAATTGCTTGCGGCTGCCGGCATTACGCGGGAACATTTCCCTGAAATAGTGATGCCCGGCACTGTCATCGGCGAGCTGACGGATCACATCGCGGATTTTACGGGTCTCGGAAAAGTGAAAGTGGTGGCCGTGGCCGGACATGATACGGCTTCAGCCGTGGCTGCCGTACCTGCCGTCGAGAAAAATTTCGCCTATCTGAGCAGCGGGACATGGAGTCTTATGGGCATAGAGACGGAAGCTCCGATTATAAACAAGGATGCTGCCGCAATGAATTTTACCAACGAAGGCGGCATCGACGGGACCGTGAGATTCTTGAAAAACATCACGGGAATGTGGCTGCTCGAACAGTCCCGCAAGGAATGGAAACGGCAGGGCAAAGACTATGACTACGGCCGGATAATGGATATGGCGAAAGCCGGGGCGGACTTCGATGTGACTGTCAATCCGGACGACCCGCGGCTTGCCAATCCGGAAAGCATGCTTGCGACCATAGCCGCAATGTGCGAAGAAAAGGGCGGTCGGCGGCCGGCCGATGACGCGGAGACTGTATCCTGCATTTTCAGGAGCTTGGCATTCAGGTACAAGGAAGTCCTGGACTCTCTGAAATCGCTTTCTCCGTTCGCAATAGAACACCTTTATATAATAGGAGGCGGGGTGCGGAACAGACTGCTCAACAAGTTGACCGAAGAAGTCGCAGGCGTCGAGGTCGTGGAGGGCCCTGCCGAGGCGACGGCTATAGGAAACTGTATGGTACAGGCTCGGGCGGCCGGGCTTTTTTCGGACAGACAGGATTTCAGACGGGCTCTGTACATGTCAAATATAAAACACTAACATAACATAAATCATCATGCTGAACGAATCGACTATCATCAATGCTTATGCTGCCGCAAAGGAGCGTTATGCGGCTGCCGGCGTAGACACTGACAAGGCCATGGAGGCATTGCAGAAAATTTCTCTCTCCCTTCACTGCTGGCAGGCGGACGACGTCTGCGGCTTCGAAACGCGTACAGGCTCGCTTTCCGGAGGTATCCAGGTGACAGGAAACTATCCTGGACGCGCCAGGAATATCGACGAACTCAGGGCTGACATTCTGAAAGCCGCATCCCTGATACCTGGAAAACACAGGCTCAGCCTGCATGAAATATACGGAGACTTTCAGGGCAAGGCAGTGGACAGGAACGAGGTCACTCCCGAACATTTCAAATCATGGATGCAGTGGGCTGCGGAAAACGGGATGAAACTCGACTTCAACAGTACGTCTTTCTCCCATCCGAAAAGCGGGGATCTTACCTTGGCTAATCCGGACAGGGAAATCCGCGATTTCTGGATAGAGCATACGGAACGCTGCCGCTGGATCAGCGAAGAAATAGGAAAATACCAGAACGACCCGTGCATAATGAATCTCTGGATTCATGACGGTAGCAAGGAAGTGCCTGCGAGCAGGATTAAATACAGGCAGATACTCAAGGAGTCACTCGACAGGATTTTCTCGAAGAAATACGACAACATGAAAGACTGCATCGAGGCCAAGCTCTTCGGAATCGGTCTTGAAAGCTATACCGTAGGCTCATATGATTTTTATCTCGGCTACGGTGCCAAAAACGGCAAGATCGTAACTCTCGATACCGGTCATTTCCATCTTACTGAAAGTATTGCCGACAAACTGTCGTCGCTTCTGCTTTTCACTCCCGAGGTCATGCTTCATGTGAGCCGTCCGGTCAGGTGGGACAGCGACCATGTGGTCATACTGAACGACGATATTGCAGATTTGGCCCGTGAAATCATCAGGTGCGGGGCTTTGGACAGGGTGCATATCGGTCTCGACTATTTCGACGGTACCATAAACCGCATCGGAGCGTATGTGGTCGGCACCCGCGCTACCCAGAAAGCGCTCCTGGCTGCACTGCTCGAACCGTCCTCTTCTCTGCAGGACTACGAGGCAAAAGGCCGCTATTTCGAACGATTAGCTCTTCAGGAGGAACTGAAAAACATGCCTTGGGGTGCCGTCTGGGATATGTTCTGTCTCAAAAACGGGGTGCCTGCCGGCAATGACTACATCTCCGATATCATAAAATACGAAAAAGACGTCCTCTCGCACCGGGCTTGACTCGCACTGTCATCCCGGGCGGGGCATCTGCATCCGCATTGTCATCCCGGGCGAAGTCGGGTGTATCAGCACTCGCATTGTCATCTCGAGCGAAGTCGAGAGATCTGTACATAAGTAAATAACAACCATGAGTAACATTATAGGACTATTAATAATCGCCGCCGGCAGCTTCGGCCAGAGCAGTTCCTACGTCCCTATCAACAAGGTAAAGGACTGGAGCTGGGAAAGTTTCTGGCTTGTGCAAGGCATCTTCGCCTGGCTCGTCTTTCCTTTCATGGGAGCATTGTTGGCCGTCCCCGACGGCCAATCCCTCTGGCAAATACTGACTTTCGACCCGAAGGCTTCTCTTTCGGCTCTCGGATACGGAGTCCTCTGGGGCGTCGGAGGCCTGACTTTCGGTCTGTCGATGCGGTATCTCGGGGTGGCGATGGGACAGTCCGTCTCGCTCGGGACCTGCGCGGCATTCGGAACGCTGTTTCCGGCCATTGCCGCAGGCACCGATCTTTTCAGCGGTGACGGTCTGATACTGCTACTCGGAGTCTGCATCACGCTGGCAGGCATTGCAGTCATAGGCTACGCCGGCAGTCTCCGTTCGAAAAACCTGTCTGCAAAGGAAAAATCGCATTCCGTGAAAGAGTTCGCCCTGACGAAAGGCTTGGCTGTGGCCCTCCTGGCAGGTGTGATGAGCGCCTGCTTCGCCCTCGGACTGAATGCCGGACCGGTAGTGGAGGATTCTCCGGCTTTGTTCAAAACGCTCCCGGCCACCTTTTTGGTGACCATAGGCGGGTTCGTGACGAATGCGGCATACTGCCTTTTCCAGAATGCGAAGAACAGGACCTTTTCCGACTATGCCAAAACTAATGTGCTGCCGGTCAACATCTGTTTCTGCGCCTTGGCCGGCCTGCTCTGGTACACCCAGTTCTTCGGACTCGGCATCGGAACAGGATTTTTCGACGAGAATTCAGTTCTCTACGCTTTTGCGTGGTGTATTCTGATGTCGCTGAACGTGGTTTTCAGCAATGTCTGGGGGCTGATTCTGAAAGAATGGAAAGGCGTGACCGCCAAAACGGCCGGGGTGCTCGTGCTCGGACTCGCAATCCTCGTTTTCTCGCTTATTTTCCCTAATATCTTTTAAACATGAACAATTTGTCGATATTGAAATACAGGCCGGAACTCAAAAAGAAAATTTATGAAGTGGCCGAAGTCGCCGGCTATCTCTGGCAGAAAGGCTGGGCCGAAAGAAACGGCGGGAATATTACCGTCAATATTACGGAGCATGTCGATGATGAACTGCGTTCATTGTCGGCTATCGGCACTCCTGTGGCTATCGGCCTGACCCTGCCTCGTCTGAAAGGCTGCTGGTTTTACTGCAAAGGCACGAACAGACGCATGCGGGATCTGGCTTCCGCGCCTATGGACAACGGCTCTGTCATCAGGATTACGGATGACTGCGCACATTATGAAATCGTAGCGGACAAGCCTGTGCAGCCGACTTCCGAACTGCCGTCGCATTTGGCGGTGCACAACGATTTCGTGGAGAGAGGCGTGGACTACAAGGCTTCCGTGCATACCCATCCGATAGAACTCGTAGCCATGTCCCATACCGGGAAATTTTTGAAAAAGGATGTTCTGTCTACGCTTCTCTGGAGTATGATTCCGGAGACCAAGGCCTTCTGCCCGAGAGGTTTGGGGATAGTCCCTTATCAGCTTCCGGGGTCGTTGGAACTGGCGGAGGCTACCATCGGACAGCTGCAGGATTACGATGTGGTGATGTGGGAGAAACACGGGGTCTTTGCCGTCGGCACCGATGTCATGGAGGCTTTCGACCAGATCGACGTGCTGAACAAATCCGCCCAGATTTACATGAGTGCTAAGGCAATGGGTTTCGAACCCGACGGAATGACCGACGCCCAGATGAAGGAAATGTCGGCCGCATTCAATTTGCCTAAATAACGTGAGTTCGACTTTTCTGAACGTCGAGGGTCACCCTCGACGGAATTCGGAAGGTGTCAGGCCAGTCCGCTTCTTGAACGTAGTGGCGAAATACTCCGGGTTTTCGAACTGCAGGACAAGCGAAATCTCCTTTATCGAAGCGGATGTCCCCCGGAGCATTTCTTTCGCCCGATGGATTCGCAGGTCTATGAAATACTGGGCTGGCGACAGCCCGGTATATTCTTTAAAGAGCCTGCGGAACTTCGTGTATCCTATGTTCAGCCGTTCCGCTATTTCCGGCATGCTCGTATTTTCCTCGACAGCATCGGCCATGGCGTTTTTGGCCATGTCGACAAGTTCCTTTATGCCGTCATCCTTTCTTCTCAGATTCAGGTTTCCGGTCATGAACATGATGCCGAGCAGATAGTTCACTATTCCTGCCAGCAGCTGCTGGAAATACGGCTCCTGTCTGGTGGCCGTGCGTATGGCTTCATTGTACAGGGAGATGACGGTTTCATTGTACCCTGTATGGTACAGCGGTTTTTCCGTCGAAAAGAAACCTGATTCCACTCTGTTGTCCACATTTACTCCCTGAAAACCTATCCAGTATTCGTTCCATCCGGTTTCCTCGTCCGGCCTGTATGAGTGCCATTCGCCGGGGAACAGGATGAACATGTCACCTCCTCTCACTTCGAACTCTCCGGCCGTTTCGGTTTTCAGTTTCCCTTTTCCTTCCGTTATGTACAGCAGTTGATACTCGTCTTTCAGGATTCTTCCGAGGGTGGGATCGAACATGTATTCCTGATTGTGCTTTTTCGGAGGATATGTCTCTCCGGCGGCTATCTTCTGATGCCCGACCGAGCATACAGTCAGTCCCCACAGCCTGTCCCTGTCGTTTCTTGCTATGTATTTTATCGGGTCCATATTCTGTACGGTTACATTTTTCAAAAAAAGCGTATCCCAAATTTAACAATTTTAATTGTCCTCTTGTGAAAAATTTGTAACTTTCGAAAATTTTTGAGCCGTCGCGAAAACCGGCAGACGGATAATTAGCCGATAATTAATTAATAATCAAAATAATAAAATTAATAACAATGAAGAAAAATGGTAATCTGATCGCAATCGTCACTATGATTTTTCTTTTCGGAATGATTTCATTCGTGACGAATCTTGCGGCTCCTATCGGTGTCATCTGGAAACAGCAGCCCGGCATCGACGGCTCGAACGCCCTCGGAATGATGGGCAACATGATGAACTTCCTCGCATATCTGTTCATGGGTATTCCGGCCGGCAAACTTATTACGAAAATCGGTTATAAAAAGACTGCACTTATCGCGATCGGCGTAGGTTTCATAGGTGTTCTCATCCAGTTCCTTTCCGGAATCATCGGAGTCGGCTCCGCTATCGCCGGACTGCCTGCCAACTGGTTCATATATCTTCTCGGTGCATTTGTGGCAGGTTTTTCGGTATGTATTCTCAACACCGTGGTCAATCCGATGCTTAACCTTCTCGGCGGCGGCGGAAAGAAAGGAAACCAGCTCGTCCAGATGGGCGGAACATTCAATTCTCTGATGGGTACCATTACTCCGATGTTCGTCGGAGCGCTTATCGGAGCCGTAACCAAAGACACGATCATTACTGACGTGAATCCGGTGATGTACATAGCGATGTGCGTATTCCTCGTCACATTTATCATCCTTGCATTCGTTCCTATAGAGAATCCTCAGTCCGCATCCGAGAGCGGAGATGCAGAAAGTCCGTGGAAATACCGTCATTTCGTATTCGGCGTTATCGCCATTTTCCTGTATGTGGGAGTGGAAGTAGGTATCCCTGGCACTCTCAATTTCTATCTTTCCGATCCTGACGGAGGCGCAGGTCTCGATCCTTCCACTGCCGCGACTATCGCCGGCTTCGTTGCTGGAACATACTGGTTCCTCATGCTCGTCGGACGTTTCGTCTCCAGCTTTATCAGCGGAGCGGTTTCGAGCCGGACACAGCTTTCCTGCGTATCTGCGGTAGCGACAATCCTCGTTCTGGCAGCAATGTTCGTCCCTGCATCGGTCGGCACATCCATGCCGGTATTCACAGGCTCCGGTTTCGGAATGGTTGAGGTGCCGCTTTCCGCCCTTCTCCTCGTGCTTTGCGGTATCTGCACTTCCGTCATGTGGGGCACCATTTTCAATCTTGCAGTCGAAGGGCTCGGCTCTGCCACTGCTCTTGCTTCCGGCGCTTTCATGATGATGGTCGTAGGCGGCGGTATACTTCCGCTTCTGCAGAATGCCATTGCCGATGCGGCATCCGACTATATGGTAAGCTATTGGGTAATAGTAGCCGCTGTCCTGTATATCCTCTGGTATGCCGTCATGGGCTCGAAGGTGAAAAAAGCATAAATCTGAAACTTAAATATAACGCGACAAAAATCATAAAAACAACATGATGAACGCAGATATTCTGGAAAAGCCGTATGTAGTCGGTATAGACATCGGAGGACAGACCACGAAGATGGGAATAGTGGATATGCGCGGACAGGTATTGTCCCAGACCGTAATCCGTACCGATACGCATGCCGATGTGGAGCCGTATGTGGATGACGTGGCTGAAGCCTTGGAGAAAATAATAAAGGAATCTGGAACCGAAGGCAAAATCCGCGGCATAGGCATCGGAGCTCCGAATGCGAATTACTATACCGGAAACATAGAAAATGCAGTGAACCTGTCGTGGGGCGGAAACAAGACCATTCCGTTTGCCGAACTTCTGAGTGCCAAACTCGGAGGACTGAAAGTCGTCCTGACAAACGATGCGAATGCGGCAGCAGTCGGCGAGATGACCTATGGCGCGGCCCGAGGCATGAAGAATTTCATAATGATCACTCTCGGGACCGGAGTAGGCAGCGGTATCGTTATCAACGGAGAGGTGGTCTACGGACATGACGGTTTCGCCGGAGAACTCGGTCACACGACGGCTGTACGGAACAACGGCCGTACCTGCAACTGCGGCAAGACAGGCTGTTTGGAGACATATTGCTCCGCTACCGGAGTCGCGCGTACCGCCCGCGAATGGCTGACGTTATCGGATGAGCCTTCCATCCTGAGAAGTCTCGACAACATATCTTCGAAAGACGTGTATGAAGCGGCGAAAGAGGGCGACAAGATGGCTCTGAAGATATTCGAATTCACCGGCAGGATGCTCGGAATGTCCTTTGCCGACTTCATAGCTTTCAGCGCGCCGGAGGCCATAGTGCTGTTCGGAGGATTGGCAAGAGCGAAAGAATATCTGTATCAGCCGATTCTCGACGCGATGAACGCCAATGTACTGCCATTGTGGAAAGGGAAGGTGAAAATCGTCTTCTCGCAGTTGAAGGAATCCGATGCAGCCATACTCGGCGCCTCGGCTCTCGCCTGGGAACTTTAGCAGGCATGCAGCTGTTCTTAACCAAAGTTTTGCATAAATGAAAATCAGAAAATACTTACCGGTAATCATTCTTACCTATGTACTGTTCTTTATGATTGCCTTCGTCACGGGGCTGCAGAACCCGCTCGGGGTGATCGTAAAGTCCCAGTACGGAGTGTCGATGGGCATAGCCATGCTTGGGAATTTCGCAAATTTCATAGCTTATGCCTTTATGGGACTGCCGTCGGGACTCATGTTGAAGAAATACGGCTACAAGTTCTCCCTTTTGGTCGCCATTACCGTAGGAATCATCGGTCTCGGACTGATGTTCTTTTCCGGGCAGATTCCTCGCGGACTGTGGATGTATTTCCTCGGGGCTTTCATAGCCGGCTTCTCGATGTGCATGTTGAACACGGTCATTAATCCGCTGCTCAATTCCATCGGAGGCGGCGGAAACAAGGGAAATCAGCTGATTCAGCTCGGAGGCTCCCTCAACTCCATCGCAGCTACCATCGTTCCTTTCGTGGTGGGATTCCTGATGGGGCGTTCTGCGCGTGCGATACCTGCGGACGGGATGCCGCATTTCGAGATAGCGGATGTAAACCCGATTTTCTTCATTATGGTGGGTATTTTTGCAGTGGCCATACTTGCCATACTGTTCATGGATATTCCGGAGGAGGAGAGTCTCGGGACCAAGGAAGCTCTGAGCCAGCTCATCGTCAAGGATGACTGCTACAGCTGCTTTTCTTTCCGTCATTTTATTCTCGGTGCCGTAGCCGTTTTCCTGTATATGGGAGTGGAAGTCGGTATTGCCAACATGACGAATATCTATCTGATTCATGAGGTAGGGGTGGATCCCCGGTCTGCCGGAGTCATCGTGGCATTCTACTGGTTTTTCATGTTCGTCGGAAGACTTGTCGGGGGCTCTGTCGGGTCCAAGTTTTCAAGCCGCGACATGCTTCAGTTTTCATCGATAATGGCGATTATCCTGATTCTGATTACCATTTTCACTCCGGAGAAAATCACGATTACCATAGGAAGATACAGCCTCGGGAACATTCCTGTAAATGTAGTATTCCTCGTTTTGTCAGGCCTTTTCACATCCGTGATGTGGGGAAATATCTACAATCTGTCCGTTGCCGGCTTAGGCAAATATACTTCCACCGCTACCGGATTTTTCATGGTGATGGTTTGCGGCGGCGGTATCATGCCTGTCATTCAGGGTCTGTTCGCGGATCTGGTAGGATGCAGGGCTTCGTTCTGGCTTCTTGTGGCCTGCCTGGTGTATCTGATGTACTATGGTTCGACGGGTCACAAGAATGTCAACAAGAAAATTCCGGTATGACAGGCCATCTTGTTTTGAAATTTGATGCAATGGCTTGTTTTTTCGATTTTTATTGTATATCTTGCACAAGGTTTTGATGCTTAGCACTTAATGTTTAACAGATAATTATTTTTAAAATGAAAGAACTTGTAGATCAGATCAAGGCAGAGTACGAAGTGTTTGCAGCAAACGCTGACGCTCAGGTCGAGAAAGGAAATAAGGCTGCCGGCGCACGTGCGCGCAAAGCGGCTTTGAACATCATGAAAATGATGAAGGAATTCAGGAAAGTCTCTGTTGAGAGCGCTAAATAATTTCCTGAATACCGACGGATGAAAGTGATGGTGGCTCGAGCGAGCCACCATCAACTGTCTATAGGGGGCTCTCTCCTCCGGCTGTCCAAATCCGATTGGAAACCGTTTGCAAAACCGAATATTTAGTTTTGCGCTGCAAATGCTGGTCAGCGGACATGGCATAATGACTTTGAATTATGGCAGATAATATCGTAAAGGAAAATTTCCCTGTGACAGGGATGAGCTGTGCGGCATGCGCCGCCAATGTGGAAAAGACTCTCAGAAAACAGCCCGGAGTCGCGGAGGCATCGGTGAACTATGCCGCATCGGTAGCGAGTGTGGAATACGATCCGCTGGCAATCAGTCCGGAAAGCCTGAAAAGAGCGGTGAATGATGCCGGCTACGATTTGCTGATATCCGAGGACGCCAATACGGCCGATGAAGTGGACGCTGCACAAAAACAAAAGTATAAGTCCTTGAAATACAGAACGGTCTGGGCTGCCTCGCTGTCTCTCCCGATTCTACTCATCGGCATGTTCTTTCCCGATATTCCGTTTGCGGACTACGTGATGTGGGCTTTGGCTACACCGGTGGTCTTCTGGCTCGGAAGGAGTTTCCATATCAATGCATGGAAGCAGTTGAAGCATAAAACCGCGAATATGGATACGCTTGTAGCGACCAGTACCGGAATAGCTTATCTGTTCAGTGTCTTCAATACCGTTTTCCCGGATTTCTGGTTATCCAAAGGCATTGTCCCTCATGTATATTTCGAGGCTTCGAGCGTAATCATAGCCTTTATCCTGTTCGGACGGCTTTTGGAAGAGCGGGCGAAAGGCAATACGTCGGGTGCCATCAGAAAACTTATGGGACTGCAGCCGAAAACGGTCACGATAGTGGATTCCGGGGATAAAACAGGTTATCGGGAAGTTCCCATAAGTGCAGTGCGGGCCGGAGATATCATAGTCGTGCGTCCCGGAGAACGTGTCGCCGTAGACGGTACAGTGACTGACGGCTCATCATACGTGGACGAAAGCATGTTGAGCGGGGAGCCTTTGCCTGCCGCGAAGAAAAAGGCATCCAAGGTCTATGCCGGAACCATAAACGGAAACGGCAGCTTCCGATTCCGGGCTGACAAGGTGGGTGAGGATACTGTCCTGGCTAAAATCATCGCCATGGTGCAGAATGCCTGTGGCAGCAAGGCGCCGGTACAGAAACTTGTGGACAAGGTTGCCGCGGTTTTCGTTCCTGCGATCATGTCCATAGCCCTGCTGTCTTTCATTCTGTGGATGGTTTTCGAGCCTGAGAACGGCTTTACGCATGGCCTGCTCGCAATGGTGACGGTTTTGGTCATCGCATGTCCATGCGCACTCGGATTAGCTACGCCGACAGCTATCATGGTGGGCATCGGAAAAGGAGCGGAATGCGGGATTCTCATCAAGGATGCGGAAAGTCTGGAAATCGCCAGGAAAATAGACACCATGGTAATGGACAAGACGGGAACATTGACCGAAGGCAGGCCTGAGGTCACGCATCTTATTTTCTCCGAAACCTTTTCCGACGACAGTCCCGGATCTGAACTTTCCCGAAAGAAAATCAGAAATATTTTCTATAGTATCGAAAAGCTGTCGGAACATCCTCTTGCAGAAGCTGCAGTGAGATTCCTGAGCGATGCTGATGAGGTGGAAGTGCATGATTTCCAGAGTGTAACCGGTGCCGGGGTCAAGGGCGAATGCGAAGGCGGGAGCTATATGGCGGGTAACCGCAAACTGTTGGAAGACAACGATGTATCCATACCTGAATATTTGGAAGAAAAGGCTGCGGAACTGGCGGATGCGGCGCACAGCATTATATGGTTTGCCGACAGTTCCAAGGCTGTTTGCATCGCTGCCGTCACGGATAAAATCAAGGAGACATCGAAAATGGCAGTAGAGGCTCTCCGGAAGCGTGGCTTGGATGTGTGGATGCTGACCGGCGACAACGGGCAGACTGCCGCAGCAGTGGCTGCTCAGACCGGAATCAGTCATTTCAAGGCCGGCATATTGCCTCATGAAAAGGCCGCTTTCATAGAAAAACTCCAGTCCGAAGGCCACAAGGTGGCAATGGCGGGGGACGGCATCAATGACAGTGCGGCTTTGGCACAGGCGGATTTGAGCATCGCAATGGGCGGAGGCAGCGATATCGCGATGGACGTGGCCAGGATGACGATCATTTCGTCGGACCTGACAAAAATTCCGGAAGCGCTCGAACTTTCACGCCAGACCGTGCGTACGATCCGTCAGAATCTTTTCTGGGCTTTCATTTACAATATTATAGGTGTGCCGATAGCTGCCGGGGCGCTCTACCCGATAAACGGTTTTCTTCTGAATCCCATGATTGCCGGGGCGGCAATGGCATTCAGCAGTGTGAGTGTGGTGAGCAACAGTCTTAGGCTGAAAGGCAAAAAAATAAACGGCAATATACAAACGGAAAACAGAAAAAATGATAAAAAAGAGAAAATCATGAAAAAAGAATTCAAGGTGGAAGGCATGATGTGCAATCATTGCCGCATGCATGTCGAGAAAGCTCTCAATGCTCTTGACGGTGTGACGGCTGCGGTGACTTTGGACCCGCCGGTCGCTGCGGTGGAATTTACGGGAGACAAGGTGTACACCATGGCGGAACTCCAGAAACAGGTGACGGAAGAAGCGGGAGAGTATACTCTCAGTGAATGAACGGTAAAGAAAACAAACTGTTGAAAATGGTGCAGGACGGGCTGCCTATGACCTTGGGTCAGCAGCTCAGCCTGACCGTGCAGCTCAGTATTCCTGCCATCATTTCCCAGCTTTCATCCATACTGATGCAGTTTATCGATGCATCCATGGTAGGCAGTCTCGGCGCAGAAGCCTCGGCTTCGATAGGATTGGTGTCTACCACGACATGGCTTTTTGCAGGTATATCCGTGGCTTGTGCTACAGGTTTTTATGTGCAGGTATCGCATTTGTTGGGTTCCAAGGATACTGTAAATGCCCGCAGCGTGCTACGGCAGTCCATAGTGATGACGATGATATTCAGCATCATCGTATCTGTCATAGGCTGTGCCATAAGCTGGCCCTTGCCGCGCTGGCTCGGGGGAGAGGAAGCCATCAGACATGATGCTTCGATGTATTTTTTCATCTTTATTCTTTCGCTTCCGGCGATGCAGATGAACATGCTGGCCAGCGGAATGCTTCGAAGCAGCGGGAACATGGTCACACCGAGCCTGCTTAATATCGTCATGTGCCTTTTGGACGTGGTTTTCAATTTTTTCCTTATTTTCCCGACGCGGACCATCTCTGTTTTCGGGGCTGAAATGCCGGTGTACGGTGCCGGTCTCGGCGTGACGGGAGCAGCCATCGGCACTGCCCTCGCGACGGTCATCGTGGCGGCTCTTTTGCTTTATTCGCTGTGTGTCAAGTCTCCGGAACTGAATCTCGTGCAGGAGAAAGGCAGTTTCAGACCTACCAAGCAGTGTTTCAAAAATGCCGTGGGAATAGCTCTCCCCATGGGCTGCGAAAGGGTGATCATGTGCGGGGCCCAAATTATGTCCACATTCATCGTGGCTCCGCTCGGCACGGTGGCCATTGCCGCCAACTCATTCGCCATCACTGCCGAAAGTCTCTGCTATATGCCGGGGCACGGAGTGTCGAATGCCGCTACTACCTTGGTGGGGCAGAGCATCGGGGCGCGGCGAAGGGACCTGACATGGCGGTTTGCACATATTTCCGTACTTATGGGCATGGCTGTGATGACAGTCATGGGCATAGTGATGTATGCGGCTGCTCCAGGGATGATGGGCATTATGACGCCAGATCTCGCAGTGCAGGAATTAGGTGCGAAAGTCCTGCGCATAGAGGCTTTTGCGGAGCCCATGTATGCTGCATCCATCGTAGTATACGGTGTGTTCGTCGGAGTAGGGGACACATTGGTGCCGAGCATTATGAATTTGGCCAGTATCTGGGCCGTGCGCCTGACATTGGCCGCTGCATTGGCGCCGGAATACGGCCTGACAGGAGTGTGGATAGCCATGTGTATCGAGCTTTGCTTCCGCGGTGTCATTTTCCTGATAAGGCTTTACAGGAAGAAATGGCTGAAATGACTGTGCTGCAGGCGTCTGTCCGCAGGAAAATTAATTCTCCGGACCGGTGTCAAATTATGGACAGTTTCTTATCTTTGCAAAGAATGTCCGGAAACAGGACAGTTTTATTATATATGCAGAACTTATGAAAATCTCCGAAAAATACAAGGTCCGGGAAATGGCCGGGCAGCATGTCGTAATCATACAGGGCAGAAACGGAGCCGACATGACCAGGATCATATCATTGAACGATACGTCGCTTTTTCTCTGGAATCAGATGAAAGACAGGGAATTCGACGTCGAAGATGCTGCGGACGCCCTTGTCTCCCGATACGGAATCGACAGGGAACTGGCTGCCCGCGATGCGCAGGCCTGGTGCGACAAATTGGAAGAATGCCATCTTCTTGCGGAATAACCGGATGAAATTCAAGGAAATATATTCCCTGATCCCGTATTCTTTCAGAAAGAAAGGCATGGCAGTAGCGGCTTCCCTGTTTCTCAGGGCGCTTCTCGACTTTGCCGGAGTGGCGGTATTTATTCCGGTCCTTGCACAGATACTCGAAAAGGAAGGTACGGTAGAGACCGTATTGCCCGTGGCAGCCGCAGCCATGGCGTTCATCATGGTGAAAAGTCTCATCGTCCTTTCCCTGACCAAATTCAGGAGCAAATACGTATTTTCCCTCTATACCTGTATAGCGGACAAGGTGTTGAAGACATTCATGGGAAGGGGCCTGCTCTTCATCCGTCAGGGGAACAGCGTCGATCTTGCCAACAAGGTGAACGCCGTGACGATGACGTTTACTTCCGGAATCATTCTCTCGTTTCTCAATATACTGTCTTCCACTCTTTTGCTGATAATTATCCTTGCCGCCCTGTTCATTTACGAGCCTCTGCCGACATTGGCGCTCATGGCAGTCATAGGCCCTTTCATGTTTTTCTATTCCGGTTTCGTGAAAAAAAAGATGAAAAATCTCGGTATTGCCGAGAATCAGGCCCGCAGGGATCAGGCCAAGTCCGTTTTCGAACTGTTCAGAGGCTATCCCGAGTATTATGTAAACGGGGCCGTAGACAGGCAGCTGCATGTTTTCCGGTCGAATATAGACAAGGTGGGCAGCGTGCGGATCTATACGGAATCCTACTCCGCGATGTCTTCCGGTTTCATGGAGATGACAGTCATGCTTTCAATCATAATTCTGATGCTGCTTTCGATGTCCGCATCCTGGGGCATTTCCATGACGTTCGGAATTTTTGCTCTGTCGGCGATGAAGATATTGCCTTCCGTACGCGGTATCGTTGCCTGCTGGCAGGCAATGCAGTCGTCGGCATACAGCGTCGGTGTATTGAAAGAAATATTGCCGGACGGCGGCAAAACCGAAGAAAACAGTCTTCAATCTTCGTCCGGGCCTGTTTCCGGGCTGTCATTCGAGCGGGAAATATCCCTGAGGTCGGTTTCGTTCAGATATGACAGGTCGCAGGATTTTCTGCTGAAAAACTTCGATTTGAGTATACGCAAGGGCGAGTATGTGGGCATAAAGGGGCATTCCGGGATAGGAAAGACCACGTTGTTCAATCTTTTGCTCGGATTTTATCAGCCTGAAAGGGGGGCGCTGTATGTGGATGATGTCCGGATAGGTCCGGACAATGTCGGTGCGTGGCAGGCCCTGCTCGGTTATGTCCCTCAGGACGTTTTTCTCGTCAACGGCACTTTTGTGGAGAATGTGGCCTTCGGCGTGGAGCCGGAAATGGCAGACAGGGAGAAGATAGAGACGATATTCAGGAAAACAGGGCTGTGGGACTGGGTGTCGTCGCTTCCTCAGGGGATGGATACCCGTCTTGCCGAGGCCGGCAATTCCATTTCCGGGGGCCAGAGACAGAGGATAGGTATCGCAAGAGCATTGTACAAGGGTGCTTCCGTGCTCTTTTTCGATGAGGCTACTTCGTCGGTAGACGTGAAGGCCGAGCAGGAAATCAACCGGTTCGTCACTGAACTGTCGGAGGGCGATGCTTCGCTGACAGTGGTGGTGATTGCTCACAGGCAGGAGACGCTGGCTTCGTGCCGGAGAGTCATAGATTTGGACATGGCGGAAATCGCAGCTCCGGGCGACCCTTTGCCATCTCAAGTGACGCCGCAGGCATAGTCAGAGATCTGTATATGAAAAATATTCAATGTCATGGATAAAAGCAACATAAAAGTAGCGGATTTCGTATTCTCGGTGACAGGGGAATCATTCCTGAATTACATCCGTCGGTCGGGAGCATTCAGGGACTTTTTTACAGATGCCGAGCCTGATTTTTCCGTACGTTCCGATCTCGATGAGGAGGAAATCGTAAATTCGGAAGCCTATGGAAACCGGCAGAGCTGCTATGAAATCGGATTCGAGGGCATCGACTGTTCTTACGGCAGGATGGGGACGCAGATTTATTTCGACATGAAGTCCCCGGACAAACAGCACACCCTCGTGCTTCTCTGGAATTTCGGAGACGGTTGCGTGAGGTGTACCTCAGGGAAATACTCTCCGTCCATGGCGAGATTCGGCCTCTGGATGGCTTTCAACATGCTCTGCATTACCCGGAAATGCGCAGCCGTGCACAGTTCCGTAAATGTCTGCGACGGTGTGGCCGCGATGTTTCTCGGAGAGTCTGGTACCGGAAAGAGTACACACACGAGGCTGCTCAGGGAAAGATATCCCGAGATGTTCCTTCTGAATGACGACAGTCCTTTCGTAAGGGTGACGGATGAGGGGAAAGTCATGGTGTACGGCTCTCCGTGGAGCGGAAAGACACCTTGTTACAGACAGGAAGTCTATCCGCTCGCGGGAATGGTCCGCCTGAGCCAGGCTCCATACAATAAAATCGTCCGTCTTTCCCCGCTGCAGGCCATCGGAGCCCTGCTCCCGTCCGCACCGCCTGCATTCAACTATGTGGACGAAACGGCGGATGCCGTCTGCTCTTTTGTCTCGGACGTGGTATCGGCGGTATCATTCTATCATTTGGAATGTCTGCCGGATACGGCCGCCGCAGAACTTTCTTTTAAGAGAGTGTTCCAAAAGGAGGAATTTGAAGGCTTGCGAAAATGAAAAAACAGCAGTATACTGCCGAACATGAGAATTCAGGACAGTCCCGCACTGCCGGCGCGTCTGACCGCAGAGCGCTCGTGATCCCTAACGAAATCTTTTTCGAACAGGTCGCCGAGACCCTGTCCGGAGGAAGTCCGGTGACCTTCACCGTCAAGGGCTACAGCATGTATCCGTTCATGCGGAACGGGAAGGACGGCGTCTGCATGGAATGGTATGACGGCCGGAATCTGTCCGCAGGCGATGTCATCTTGTTCCGGTATCGCCGAAAGCATGTCCTGCATCGGATTTACAAGGTGGAAGCTGCTCCTGACGGAGCAATATTGTACCGAACGATGGGCGACGGCAATATCCGCGGCATGGAAACCGCCCTGCCGCACTCTATCGTGGGTGTCAT
Source organism: uncultured Bacteroidales bacterium (assembly GCA_944323295.1). Taxonomy (GTDB): domain Bacteria; phylum Bacteroidota; class Bacteroidia; order Bacteroidales; family UBA932; genus Cryptobacteroides. The sequence continues at coordinate 19,318 of CALUSD010000159.1, forward strand.
GACGAAAAGAATAACCCCATCCGGAAAGGAGTGGGGCTGCAATTCATTTTCCTGGCGTTTTCTGTCGCATCTCTGGATGCATCTTT
>CALUSD010000160.1 GCA_944323295.1 uncultured Bacteroidales bacterium
CCCGTCTCTGTGCAATATGATACAATGCTCTGCCAAAGAATAGCGGTCAGTCTGATTGTCCATATCCAGGACTTCCGTCAGACATCGGTACCTGTCATGATATGGATTTTTATCAATAGCATCATCCGTTTTCTGCCATGCCATAAAGTCATCATTGACAGGATATTTCTTATGGAGTTTCCAAATTTCGAGGTCTTCATTTGAGATGTACGGGCACATTCTCTGTTCGACCAGTATTTTCAACAATTGGATTTTTCTAAGTCTTCGTCTGAAATAATGCCTTCTTGAGGCTCTGGCGGCAGTCCGCTCCTGTACGGCCGGTTTTTCCCCGCTTTTATCGTGAGCTACGCCGTCCTGAAAGATATTTACACCTTTGTCAAGCAATGTGTATGACAAGTCATTATTGCGGTGGACAATAGCCCATCCAATGGAATTTGTTCCTAAATCCAGACCAATGATTTTTTCCATGAAGAATCAATTTTGGTAAATTTAGGAAAACTATTTGATAATCAGATAAAATAAGGTATATTTGTGGTGTAAGTTCTACATCTTACCACAATAAGGCTATATGCCGAAGGATTTTATTCCTATGTCTCCGCGTACTCCGTGGAGACTTTTTTTGATAAACCTTTCATCGTACGGCAAGAATTTCGTCTACAATATATTTTTGCTTTCCTCTCCATGGAAGTGCTCCGAGATATTCCTTATAATGCAGCTCGACTGTTTTTCCGCTGCATCTCATCAGCGAGTCGGCGATGTCCGGGTCCGTAATCGAAAACTCGAATTCGTATGACTGGATAGTCGCAGTCTTGCTTTTTGAATTGAATCCGGCCTGAATGGCCTTGCCTTCGTATGTCTTGAAAATGTAGCCTTTGTACACAACGAAATTCAACTCGCCGGCCTTAACGCCTTCTCCGAACACGAAATAGAATTTAAAATAAAAAATTGCCGCCAGAACGAGCACAAGCACGCCAGACGAAATTAAGATGATTTTTTTCATAATAAAGAATTTTATCAGAAGGCTTCAAATACAAAAATAACAAAAAATCAGTGCAGGGCAATATAAATGCGGCGAACTGAGGTTAATTTCAGGAAAATGATTATATTGCCATGGCAATAACGAAAACTTCGCGAAATATGAAAAAGAGCCTTGTTATGATGCTGATCCTTGGCGGATTGCTTTTTGGATGCGCGGAGGCAGCCGCGCAATATGCCTCTTTCCACAGAAAAGGTGCATCCTTGTATTCGGATGGAATGAAATTGAGTCGGGAACAGATGCAGACTCTGTTTGAAGGAACTGACGGTCTGACTTATGCGGACTGGAAAAAGGCCGCTGCCGGGTTCAATACGGGAAAAGGCCTGCTGATCGGTTTCGGGGCATTGACCGGGACCGGAATCATAACTTTGGGCGTGGGGGCTGTCGGGTTGATGGTCGAAGGTGTTGCGGTAGGAGTGGGGACTGCCTTTATCGCGCCATTCGCTTCCGCGGCAGGAGAGCCTGTGGATATCGGATATAAAAGCAAGTTTGCAGGAGTAGCTGCAGCCGGAGCCTGTATGATAGGCGGAGGTTTGCTGTGCATGGTCGCAGGTACGACAGTCTACTGTATTTACAAGAAGAAACTCAACCGTATGACGGCCGTATGCAATGATTCCGTTTCAGAAGTACAGCTTTCATTCGGAATGAAAGATCACGGGATCGGCTTTTCACTCGAATTCTGAAATTCCATTTGTCTTTTTGCCGGAACACACAAAGAAATACATTTATAAATTCAATATATGAGAATCAGATACATTATAGCCGCTTTGGTTATTGCGGCGACACCGCTCGCCGCACAAACTCCGATTTATTTGGATGAAAACAAACCTGTCGACGAAAGGATTGAAGATGCTCTGAGCCGCATGACGCTCAAGGAAAAAATCGCAATGCTGCATGCCCAGTCGAAATTCAGTTCTTCCGGTGTTCCACGCCTTGGTATTCCTGAAATATGGACTACTGACGGGCCGCACGGGATTCGTCCGGAAGTGTTGTGGGATGAATGGGACCAGGCAGGATGGACCAACGATTCATGCGTGGCATTTCCAGCGCTGACTTGCTTAGCTGCCACATGGAACACTGAAATGGCCGCACTGTACGGGAAAAGCATCGGTGAAGAGGCCGTATACAGAGGCAAGGATGTCCTTCTCGGACCTGGGGTGAACATATACAGGACACCGCTGAACGGAAGGAATTTCGAATACATGGGGGAGGATCCGTATCTTGCCGGGGCAATGGTGGCACCTTACGTAAAAGGTGTCCAGTCGAACGGCGTCGCTACGTGTGTAAAACACTATGCGTTGAACAATCACGAGGTGAACAGGCACAATACGAATGTCATCGTGGACGACCGTACATTGTACGAAATCTATCTTCCTGCATTCAAGGCAGCCGTTCAGGAAGGCGGCACCTGGGCCATAATGGGATCCTACAACATATACAAAAACCAGCATTGCTGCCACAACGAATACCTGCTCGAGAAAATCCTGCGTGAAGAATGGGGCTATGACGGAGTCGTCATTTCTGACTGGGGCGGTACGCACGATACTGATCAGGCTATAACGAATGGCCTGGATATAGAATTCGGTACCGGAACAGACGGCTTGAGAGCCGGGACTACAAATGCTTATGACAACTATTATCTGGCATATCCGTATTATGAGAAAATACTTTGCGGAGAAGTCGGTACCGAAGAGTTGGATGCCAAGGTAAGACGGATACTCAGGCTCGCTTACCGTACGTCGATGAACAGGAGCAAACCGTTCGGAAGCCTGTGTTCGGATGCTCATTATGCTGCGGCCCGTGAAATCGGCGGTGAAGGCATCGTCCTTCTCAAGAACGACGGAGATTTGCTGCCGATGACGGTCGAAAGAGATGCGAAAATCCTTGTTGTCGGCGAAAATGCCATAAAAATGATGACCGTGGGCGGCGGCAGTTCGTCTCTGAAAGTTCAGAGAGAGATATCGCCGTTGGACGGTATTCGCGAACGTTTCGGGGAGATCGCCGAAGTGGTTTATGAGAGAGGATATGTAGGAGATGTGACAGGGGAGTACAATGGTGTAACCACGGGTCAGAATCTGAGCGAATCGCGTTCTGCAGAGCAGCTTATTGCTGACGCGGTCGCACAGGCGAAGGATGCCGATTATGTAATATTCGTGGGCGGACTGAACAAGAGCGACCATCAGGACTGCGAGAATACCGATCGTGCCGGACTTGGCCTTCCGTACGGACAGGATCAGGTGATAGAGGCTTTGGCTGCCGCAACCGATCGTCTGATAGTGGTCAACGTTTCCGGAAATGCAGTGGCAATGCCATGGGGCAGTGAGGTCCCGGCCATCGTCCAGGCCTGGTATATAGGTTCGGAAGCAGGACATGCCATCGCGGATGTGCTTTCCGGAGATGTGAATCCTTCCGGAAAACTTCCTTTTACCTTCCCGGTTGCGCTCGAGGATGTTCCGGCGCATATTTTCGGCGAATATACCGGTGTATCTGTTCGGGATACGGTGGATATAGAATACAAGGAAGGGATTTTTGTGGGCTATAGATGGACTGACATGCAGAAAAAGACGAAGCCGCTGTTTGCTTTCGGCCATGGTCTGAGCTACACGAAGTTCGAGTACGGGAAACCTGTCATCGACCTCAAGAAGATGAGCCCGGACGGCACTGTAAAAGTGACTGTATCCGTGACCAATACAGGCGATCGTGAGGGACAGGAAGTCGTGCAGATGTATGTCGGCGACCGCAAGAGTTCTCTGCCTCGTCCGGTGAAAGAGCTGAAAGGATTTTCAAAAATCCGGCTGGCTCCGGGGGAGAGCAGGGAAGTGACATTCGTCATCGACAGCGACGATTTGTCATTCTTCGATCCCGAGAAGCATGAATGGGTGGTCGAGCCAGGCATGTTCGACATCTATATTGCTGCCGCAGCGGATGACGTGCGAGGCAAAGTTTCGTTCGAATTATAGTGCCTTTCCGTTTCCGTTATCATACAAATCTGAATCACCATTTAAACGGAATAACAAGAAAGAGGGCGACCCAAAAGGGCCGCCTCTTTCTTTATTGTCCCCCCCCCCACACACATTCTTTATGATTATCTGTTGTGTTTCAAAAAAAGGATGACCCTTAAAGTCCTTGACTTTTGTGTCACCCTCTTTTTGCTTTTCAAGCTCTTTGTCTGACTTCGTCTTCAGCCGGAATCAGGCGCCGAAGTTATCGTACAGGATATTCTCCGGTGGAACGCCTAAATTGTCGAGAAGATTTACTACCGAAGCGGACATCATAGGAGGACCGCACATGAGATACAGGCAGTCTTCAGGAGCTTCATGCTGCTTGAGGTAAGTCTCGTACAGTACGGTGTGAACAAAGCCGGCCGTGTATGCCACTCCTGCAGCATCGGCAGCTGGATCCGGTCTGTCGAGAGCCAGGTGGAACTTGAAGTTCGGGAATTCTTTTTCGAGAGCGTGGTAGTCCTCGAGATAGAATGCTTCCTTCAGGCTGCGTGCGCCATAGAAAAAGTTCACTTTTCTCGTAGTCTTTTCCGTTTTGAACAGATGCATGATGTGGCTTCTCATAGGAGCCATACCGGCGCCTCCTCCGATGAAAATCAACTCCTGATCCGCTGGAAGGTTGTCAGGCAGGAAGAACTCTCCGTAAGGCCCTGATATGGTCACTTTGTCTCCCGGTTTCAGCGAGAAGATGTATGAAGAACATACGCCAGGATTTACCGGCAGGAATTTCCTCGTGGCCCTGTCTACCGGTGGCGTGGCGATTCTCACGTTCAGTTTGATGATATCGCCCTCGGCAGGGTAGCAGGCCATCGAATATGCCCTGATGGTAGGAACCGTGTTGACCATCTTGAGATCGAATGCTCCCATTTTTTCCCAGTCCTCGCGATACTGTTCGTCCACATCGATATTCTTGTAATCAACGGTGACGGCAGGTACATCCACCTGAATATATCCGCCGGAACGGAAATGCAGATGCTCGCCTTCAGGAAGTTTTACCACGAATTCCTTTATGAAAGTAGAGACATTGTGGTTGGAAACTACCTCGCACTCCCACTTTTTCACGCTGAGAGCAGATTCCGAAATCTGGATTTTCATATCCTCTTTCACCTTCACCTGGCATCCGAGTCTCCAGTGATTGTTTATCTGCTTGCGGTTGAAAAAGCCGACTTCAGTAGGAAGTATGGTTCCGCCTCCTTCCATGACCTGGCATTTGCACTGTCCGCAGCTTCCTTTGCCTCCGCAGGCGGAAGAAAGGAAAATTTTCTGCTCTGCGAGAGTGTTGAGAAGGGAAGAGCCTGGAGTGACTTCTATTACCTTCTTACCGTCGTTTATGTCTATTTTGACTTTGCCGGCAGGAGTGAGCTTGATCTTTACGAACAGGAGCACCGCTACAAGTAATACTGTAATTACTACGATGGTAATTACGCCTGAAATTATTGTCGTTATCATTGTTCTCCTCCCGCTTTAAAGTTGAATACCCATGAAAGTCATGAATGATATTGCCATCAGACCCACAGTTATGAACGTGATTCCCAAGCCTTTAAGAGCCGCAGGGACATTGGAGTACTCCATCTTCTCCCTGATGGCTGCAAGGGTAACTATGGCGAGAAACCATCCGATGCCAGAGCCTAATGCATATACGGTGGCTTCACCCACGTTTATGAAATCCCTTTCCTGCATGAACAGCGAGCCTCCGAGAATGGCGCAGTTCACGGCAATAAGCGGCAGGAAGATTCCGAGCTGGGAGTACAGGGTAGGCGCGAATTTTTCGACGACCATTTCCACTATCTGGGTGATTGCCGCTACCACGGCAATGAATATGATAAAGCTCAGGAAGCTGAGGTCAACGTCAGGCAGACCGGCCCATGCGAGTGCGCCCGGCTTCAGGACATGCTCGTTGAGCAGATAGTTTATGGGAAGAGTCACTAAAAGGACGAAGATCACTGCAATACCCAAACCGGTAGCCGTCTTCACACTTTTGGATACCGCCAGATACGAGCACATGCCCAGGAAGTAGGCGAATATCATGTTGTCAATGAAAATTGACTTTACGAATAAGCTGATATATTCCATGTCGATTTGAGTTTATGTTATTTTTCCTGCAGGTCTTTCTGGATACTTCTCTGGATCCATACTATCAGCCCGAGCAGAATCAGGGCCATAGGCGGCAGGATGACCAAGCCGTTGTCCATGTATCCGGCATCATAGAACGACTGAGGGATGATTCTGTACCCGAACAGTGTCCCCGAGCCGAGGAGTTCTCTGAAAAATGCCACTACGACGAGAATGAGCCCGTACCCGGCACCGTTTGCCAGTCCGTCGAGAAGAGACGGTATAGGCTTGTTTCCGAGAGCGTATGCCTCGATTCGTCCCATCACTATACAGTTCGTGATGATAAGACCCACATATACGGACAAAGACTTGCTTATCGCGTACGAATATGCCTTGAGTATCTGGTCTACGAGAATCACCATCAGGGCGACGACCACGAGCTGCACTATGATACGGATTCTGTTAGGTATCGAGTTGCGCAGAATCGACACTACAAAGCTGGAGAGACCGGTCACGATGATGACGGAAAGCGCCATGACGCACGCTCCTTTCAACTGTACCGTGACAGCTAACGAGGAGCAGATTCCGAGCACCAGTACAGTGACAGGATTGCCTTTGAAAATCGGCTTCAACAATACTTCTTTGAAATTTATATCACTCATAATGATTTTCCTCCGCTAATTAACAGTTTCATTGCTTCCGGAAGGGAGCGCAGTATTCGTGGAATCTGCAGGAACGGCCTGTTCTGCCGGAACTGTTTCGACAGGTGCGGAAACAGCGGCAGCCATGGTTTTCAGATAAGGCTGATAATAGGTGGCCCAGAGATTTATGCCGCGTCCGAGAGCCTGGGATGTGATGGTAGCTCCGCTGATGGCGTCTACGCAGTCCGGGACATCGTCATGTTTCCCTTTTTCGACAGCAAACACGGAATCGCCCTCACCGAAGCTTTTCCCGCGGAATGACAGATAGAAAGGTGCCTCGGCTATTTTTGCTCCCAAACCCGGCGTTTCGCCCTTATGGTCGAAAATAGCGCCTTCTATGGTCTTTCCGTCATTCGCTAAAGCGATATAGCCCCATACCGGTCCCCAAAGGCCTGCTCCGTAGCATGGGATGACGGTGATTTCCTTTCCGTTGATGTCGAACACGAATACCGGAAGTCTCAGAGATTCCAGCATGGAAGTCTTCTCTGAATCGCTTTTAGCATCCGCTATCTTTTTCAATATGTCGTTCTGCTTCTTGAGATCGGCCGTTGAAGGGACAACGATTTTCTTCGGGTCGTCCTTGCCCATTTCCAAATGGTTTTTCACCTCTCCGGTTCCGTCTACTTCAAAAGCATCCGTGATATGTGCAGTGTACATTTTCAGAACATCCGTGGTCTCGTCTATGGAAACGTTTTCGTCTGCCTGGGCCGCAGCCGTCAGCACCTTGGTGATGGTTTCCACCTTGATATTCTCATTTTGCTTGTCCTGCAGGCTCATGGCTACGAAAGCCAGGATGGCAGCGACCAAAACTACGAGAACCACAGAGTATATTACGGTATATGTATTTCCATTCGTATTCATACCTGTATGATATTAAGCGGTTTTGATTTTTTTAGCCCTTCTGCTGATGGCACCGTCGACTACATAGTGGTCGATCAGCGGCGCAAACGTATTCATGAGCAGGATGGCAAGCATCATTCCCTCAGGGTATCCCGGATTGAACAGTCTCACTGTCACTGCCAATGCACCCACCAAGAAGCCGTAAATCCATTTGCCGGTTTCCGTCTGGGCAGATGTCACAGGGTCGGTGGCCATGAATACCGTTCCGAACAGGAAGCCGCCCATAACTAACTGCCAGTAGCCTGGCAGATCGGTAGCTCCGACTGCGAAGCCGAGATAGCCTATGGCCAGACCTCCGACTACGGATGACAGCATTATCTTCCAGCTGGCCACTCCGGTCCATATCAGAATGACGGCACCGATGAGGATAGCGATGACTGACGTCTCACCGACGCAGCCCGGAATCACTCCGGCTATCATGTCCCAGAGCGAAGTTCCGGCAGACTGCAGCCCTTCCACGGACGGGTGAGCCAACGGTGTAGCTCCGGAGAATCCGTCTACGAGACCGTTCCCGCATGCATACGCCTTGCCTTCGGCCATATACCGGGTCACTCCAGGAGTCCAGATGGTGTCGCCGGACATTTTGGTCGGATAGGAGAAGAACAGGAATGCTCTGGCGAGCAATGCCGGATTCCAGATGTTCATGCCTGTGCCGCCGAAAACTTCCTTGCCGAGAATGACTGCAAAGGCTACGGCCAATGCGAGTGTCCAGAGAGGGACGTCGGCAGGCACGATGAGCGGAATTATCATTCCGGTGACAAGGTAGCCTTCATTGACTTCATGACCCCGGATCTGCGCTGAAACGAACTCGATGGCAAGTCCTACGATGTAGGATACGAGATACAGCGGTATGACCTTTACAAGACCGTACCATACTACGTTCCAGAATCCCCAGTCTTCGAGCCCGAAAGCCAACTTATGCTGGTAACCGGTGTTCCAGATACCGAAAAGCATTGCAGGCACGAGTGCCAGCACCATTATAATCATGATTCTTTTCAGATCCACGCAATCTCTGACATGCGCACCTTTTTTCGTCACCGTGTCCGGTACATAGAGAAAAGACTCGAACGCATCGAATGTCGAGTGCAGAAATCCGAATTTCCCGCCTTTTTCGAAAGCAGGCTTTATTGTATCGATAAATTTTCTCATAACTCGCGTGTGTTAAGCCATTTCTTTCATCATCAGACTGATTCCGTCAGACAGAATGGACTGGATTTCGATTTTCGACGGACAAACATACTCGCACAGGGCAAGGTCTTCCTCGATCACCTCGTAAATGCCGAATTTCTCCATTTTGTCGATGTCGCCGGCCATACATGCCTTGATGAGATATACCGGGAAGATATCCATTGGCAGCACCTTTGAATATACATCCGACATCACGAAAGCACGAGGACCGCCGTGAAGGTTGGTGTCCATATCGTACTCTTTCTTTGGCGTCAGCCATGAGAAATAAGTGTGGGAAGTGCTGAACTGTTTGGTCCTGAATGGCTTGGCCCAGCCGAACAACTCGTGCTCATTTCCTTCCTTGAGCAGCGTGACCTGGTTGTCGTAATATCCGAGGAAACCGTCGGCTCCCACGTTGGTTCCGGAAAGCACGTCTCCGCTTATGAATCTTGTCCCTTCGGATGAATTCCCGCAGAACTCTGCGATGTCTTTCATGGACATGCCTGCAAAGCCCTTTACATACGACGGGTCAACAGCCTTCGGACCGGTGACGGCAACAAGTCTGCCCGCATCGTATTTTCCCGTGTTGAAGAGCTTGCCGATGGCAGCGACCATGGTCAGGGATACTGTCCATACTATGTCGCCCTTGACTACAGGAGATATATGGCTTATCTGCACTCCGACATTGCCCGCAGGGTGTTTCCCTCCGAAAATATGCGGGGTGATGTTCTCCAATTTATGAAGAGGAGTGCCGGAGTAGTTTGCGCTGCTGAATGATACATGCACTCCGCCTTTGGTAAGTTTGGAAAGTGCATTGATTCCGGTCTGGATATTTTCGATTTCGTCCCTGAATGCGAATTCCGGATTCGCTGCAAGAGGGGCTGTGGAAAATGCCGAGATGAAAATCGCCTTCGGCTTGTCGGAAGGTTTCGCGACGATGCCGTAAGGGCGCTGTACGATGGCCGGCCAGAGACCGCTTTTCAGAAGTTTTTCCTTGATTTTTTCTGCGTCGAGAGATGAGACCTTCTCCGGGCCGAAGTCTTCCGATTTCTGCTCCTTGTCGGCCTTGATTCGGATTTCCAGCAACTTTCTTTTTTCTCCGCGCACTATTTCGGATACCGTTCCGCTGACAGGAGAAGTGAAAAGAATGTCTGGTGATAGCTTGTCGGCAAAGACGGGGGATCCGGCGAGGACTGTGTCTCCTTCCCTTACGAGAAGCCTTGGGATAAGACCTCTGAAATCAGTCGGTTTGACAGCCACAACATCAGGAATCACCACCTTCTTTACTTTTTGGGCCGCAGTTCCCGCTATGGGAATATTCAGCCCTCTTTTCAATTCGATGATGTTAGACATTATATAAACCGTTTTTGCGTAATTTCTGGCATTTTCTGAAAACCGCCGCGAATATACTTAAATTTTTCGTAATTTCGCGCCATTATGGAAAACAAAATAGACAGTATTTTAGAGGGGCTCAACGACGAGCAGAGGAAGGCTGTGAGTTGTGTGGAAGGGCCGGTGCTCATAGTTGCCGGGGCAGGTTCCGGAAAGACCCGGGTGTTGACGAGCAGAATAGCGCATATCCTTCAGTGCGGATGTCCTCCGGAACGAATCCTGGCATTGACATTCACCAAGAAGGCGGCGACCGAGATGAAGGAAAGAATAGCTCGGATGGTAGGGGAGAAGCCGGCCCGAAAACTGTACATGGGGACTTTCCATTCCGTATTCATCCGTTTTCTGAGAGAGTACGCGGAAGCCTTGGGATACAGAAAGGATTTTACCATATATGATACCGGAGATTCGACGAGCGCGATTAAAGCCTGCCTGAAAGAGCTCCAGCTCGATGACAAGGTGTACAAACCGAAAGACGTTTTGAGCAGGATTTCCATGGCCAAGAACAATCTGACCACTGCCGAGGCATACGCCCGCAATACGGTCGCCATTCAGAACGATGCTGCCGCAAAAAAACCGAAAATCTTTGAAATATACAGGCTGTACGCAAAGAAATGCCGTCAGTCCAACGTAATGGACTTCGATGACATCCTGCTGAACATGAACATATTGCTTCGGGATTATCCCGAAGCACTCGAGAACATATCTTCCCGCTTTCTATATATTATGGTGGACGAGTACCAGGATACGAATCTGTCGCAGTATCTGATATTGAAGAAATTGAGCTCGGCTCATCACAATCTCTGCGTGGTAGGCGACGATTCGCAGTCAATCTATGCCTTTCGCGGGGCGAAGATCGAGAATATCCTGAATTTCCGGAACGACTATCCCGAATACAGGATTTTCCGCTTGGAAAGGAATTATCGTTCGACGAAAACCATCGTGGAAGCTGCGAACTCCCTGATAGCCAAGAACTCCGCAAGGATTCCGAAAAAATGCTGGTCGGATGCGGAGACAGGTGACAAGATAAAGTTGGTGAGTGCCTATACAGGAGAAGAAGAGGCTATGCTCGTGGTCGGGGAAATTTTGGGTAAAATCCACTCGGAATCTGCCTCATACCGTGATTTTGCCATTCTGTACAGGACGAATTCGCAGTCCCGGGCCTTTGAGGAAGCTCTCAGACGCAGAAATCTCCCGTACCGGATTTACTCGGGAAATTCATTTTTCGACAGGATGGAGGTGAAGGACGTGATGGCTTATTTCAAGCTGGCTGCCAATAACGATGACGACGAATCGTTCAAACGCATCGTCAACAAACCTGTGCGGGGAATCGGTGCCACGTCCCTCGGCGCATTGACGGCAGCGGCTACGGACAAGAATACTACCATGTTCAAGGCTGCTTTTTCGGATGATCTCGAAAACTACGGCCTGAAGCAGGCTGCAGTAGACAAGATCCGGGCTTTCTGCAAAATGATAGCCGGTTTTTCCAAGCGCATCATTTCTGAAGATGCCGGGGAAATTGCGGTTGCCATAGCCGTAGAGTCGGGCATCTTAGGCTTGTACAAAAGCGACAACAGCGTTGAAGGCCTTTCGAAAACTGCAAATGTCGAAGAGCTTCTGAACAGTGTCAAATCCTTTGTCGAGGAGCGGAAAAACGAATATTTCGAGGAGATGCTGGCAGATGCCCCTGAAGCTGCCGAGATAAGCGCTGCCGACCTGCCTGTCGTGACCCTGGGCGACTTTCTCGAAAACGTGTCGCTTCTGAGTGCGGTCGACGTGGATGACGAAGAGGATTCCGACAACAAGGTGACACTCATGACAGTGCATTCTTCCAAGGGGCTCGAGTTCCCGTATGTGTTCATAGTCGGCTTGGAGGAAAATCTTTTTCCGTCAGGCGGCTTTTTGGCGTCGGAGAGCGAAATAGAGGAGGAACGGCGTCTGTTCTACGTGGCGATGACCCGGGCCATGAAGACAGTCTGGCTGACTTTTGCTACTACAAGGATGCGCAATGGCAAACATGAATCGAATTATCCGAGCCGCTTCATCCGTGAAATCGACAAAAGATACATTTTGAATCCGTTGGATGACGTCCATTCTTCTAAAGACAGGGAGACTGTATCACCGAAACCTGAAATCCGGACTTCTGGAGCCACTCCGTTCCGCAAGCCTCAGCCTGTAGTCAGGCCTGCGGCCAATGACTGCGATTTCCAGCCTTCGCCTGTAAATATGCTTGCTGCCGGTCAGCGTGTCGAGCACAACAGATTCGGCTTCGGCGTCATAAAGGAAATCAGCGGTGATCCTTCCGGCAGGAAGGCGCGAATAGCTTTTGATAGGTATGGGGAGAAGATTCTGATGCTGAACTATGCGAAAATCCGCATCGTGTCCGGGACGTGAAAACGGCCGGACAGCGTCGTAGCTGCGGAGTTCCTGCTTGGGCATTTACGGAAGCTCGTCGTAAATGACCAAGCAGGCATCCCGCCGCAACGCCGCAAATACGTTAATCCCTTGCTGAAATGCCGGAGCGACGGAAGTGGTAGAGTGCAAGGCCGCAAGGGTGCCGGCGAAGGGAGTTTACCGTCGTAAATGACCGAGCCGGCATCCCGCCGCAACGCCGCAATCTGCCCCTTCCGTCGCTCCGGATATAAAGTTCACGAGGCAACCGTAATATTATTACGACCGCCCCGCTACTTAACCTAAACTTAAACTATGAAAAACTTCGTCGCGAATTTACAAAAATTTACATTTTTGTCAATATCTTTTGAAAATTCGCTATATATTCTCCGCCGAAATTCATCCTGATTTCAACCTCGCGAGCCGAAATAGATGAAGAGCATGCCGATGAGAATCAGGAGAAGATCCAGCGCTTTCGCTTTCAGGTTTTTCTCATGGAAGATAATGACTCCGCAGAAGAAAGAAACGATGACGGAACTTCTGCGAATGAGAGAAACGACTGAAATCATCGAATCCTGCTGGTTAAGAGCTGTCAGATATGAAAAGTCCGCTGCCGATATGAAAATGGAAATCAGCGGGATGGCCCAGCTCCAGCGGAATGCGGTAGTCTTTTTCCGGTGTGGATACCACAGGATACCTACGATGATGCACATCAGAATCATCTGATAGAAATTGTACCATCCCTGTACGAACATCGGACCGAGCTCTGTCATGATGTATTTGTCATACAGTCCGCTGACGGCACCCACTATGGCCGCGACAGCCACGAACAGAATCCATTTGTTATGGCTGAAATCCACCGACTCTTTTTTGCTGGAACGGCTGAGCAGAAAAAGAGAAATCATAGACAGGATGACACCGACCCATTGGCACCAGTTCAGTCTTTCCCCGAACACGAGCATGGCTCCGATCAGGACCAAAACCGGTCTGGTCGCATTTATGGGGCCGACGATGGTGATAGGGAGATGTTTCAGGCCGAAATATCCGAAAATCCAAGATGTCAGGACAATGACGGATTTGATTATGACCAGGACATGAGCATGAAGCAATGACCCTGTTTCTTCATGCCCGGCAAAAGGGGAGGCATCCGCCACCGTACCGGAAAACCATCCGCTGCCCACGATGCTGTCTATGATGAACGGAGAAAATATCAGCGTGGAAAACAAAGTATTAAGAAACAGCACCGGAAGAACTGCATTGTCTTTCAGTGCTGATTTCTTTGATGCGTCATAAAAGCCCAGCAGGGCTGCCGAAACGAATGCCAATAACAGCCACATGTTCCGATCAGGATTTTAGATGTCAGCCGACAGGAAATTAATGGCGGCCGTGCCCGCAGCATCCGCCTTCACCGTGTCCCTCGCCATGACGGCACCCGCCTTCGTGTCCGTGCCCGTCCTCATGCTTGCATCCTCCCTCATGACCGCACTCTCCGTCGTGGCCTTCTCCACAGCATCCGCCTTCTCCGCAATGTCCTTCACCGCAGTTTCCGTCATGTCCGCCGCAATGGCACTGATGAACATGCTCGCCATGGAGACCTTCCTTCAATTCCTTTTCCGTAGCCTCACGCACCGAAAGGATTTCACCGGAGAAATTCAGCGTTTTGCCGGCCATCGGAGAATTGAGATCCATCTTGACGAATTTCTCGCCGACCTCCACGACCTTTCCTGGAACTATGCCTCCGAGACTGTTCATCAGAGGAATCGTCGCCCCCGGCACCAAAAGGCTTTCCTGAACTGTCCCGTTGACCTCGAATGCTTCCATGGGGAGGTCGATGATACGGGAGGGATCCACCTCGCCGTACCCTTCCGCAGGAGTCAGGGTGAACTCGAATTTTCCGCCCGGCTCCAACCCTTCTATGTTCTTTTCGAATTTTTCAAGCAAGGAACCGGTCCCGTGAATATAATCGAGCGGCCTTTCTTTGGTGGTCTTGTCTGCAATCTCGCCGTCCACTACTAACTCATATATGAGCTCGACGACTGCGTTTTGTCCTATTTTCATAATATTCAATTATTTATCTGTTTGTGATTTTACAGCCTCCTGCTGCAAACGCCCGCAAAGATACTATTTTATTGCCTGAAAAAGGCATATAAGAAGAAAAAAGAAGTATTTTTGTGCCCGGCGTCCCGGGCAATGAATCCGGCGTCTCAGGTTATGGCTGAAAATACTATATTATATATACATGGCATGGGCGGAGGCGGAGACAGCAGAATCCCCTCGATACTCAGCGAGCATATAGGCGGCATAGTCGTCAGGACTTACAGTTTCGATCCGGAAATCGCGGCGAAACAGATCGAAGCATGGGTAAAGGAACTGTCGCCGGCTCTGATAATAGGGGAGTCCCTCGGCTCGCTCCATGCCGTCTGCATAAAAGGCATTCCGCATATTCTCGTGTCCCCAGCCCTCAATGCCCCGCTTTATTTCGGATATTTAGCCTTTCTGTCTCTGATTCCGGGCATACCGTGGCTTTTGGACAGGATTTACAGACCTAAGGAAGGAGACAGACAGAATATCCATTTTACATACGGGACGATGCGAAGATATTCAGAATTGAGACGAAAGGCGATGGCAAACAGCACGGCAGCCGGAAGCAAAGACTTCTTTTTCGCATTTTTCGGAACGAAAGACCATTACCGCAAGTCCGGAGTAGTGAGTATCCGGACTTACAGGAAATATTTCGGCGAAAGCTACGGTTTGTACGACGGCACTCATTTCATGGAAGAAGAATATGTCCGCACCATGCTCGTAGACAAAATCCGGGAATTTATTTGATTTCCACGCCTATGGCACTCTGGAATCCGGCCTTGTAATTGTCTCCTATGGGAATGGACGTATTTCCTATGACGATTCTTCCTCTGTCTACGGCTTCTATTTTGTCCATGTTGACTATGTAGGACTTGTGTACGCGGACGAATCTGTCTTCCGGAAGACTTGCCGACATGGATTTCATGCTCATCAGAGTAAGTATGGGCGCGGAATCTCTTGTCGTATGGATTTTCAGGTAGTCGCGCAGACCCTCGATATACAGTATTTCATTGAATCTGACCTGTATCAGCTTGTAGTCGCTTTTTACGAATACGCTCTCCGGCTTTTCGCCGCTGCGTTCGGAAAGCCTGTCTTGCGCCTTTTCCGATGCCTGCAGGAATTCTGCGTATGAAATCGGTTTGAGAAGATAGTCGACTGCATTGACCTTGTAGCCGCTTACGGCGAACTGCTCGAAAGCCGTGGTGAAAATAATCATGGTCTGTCCGCCGATGATTTTGGCCAGATCCATCCCGCTGACTTCCGGCATCTGGATATCCAAGAATACCAAGTCCGCAGGGTTGGATTTCAGACCCTCCAAAGCAGAGACGGCGCTGGAGTATTTTCCCGTTAACGACATGAAGGCCGTTTTCCGTACATAGCTTTCCAAAAGATCGGATGCCAGAGGCTCATCGTCTATGATGGCACATTTCAGTTTGCTGCACATGTTCTCTTATTTTTTCAGTATCAGATATGAATGATATTCTTTATTGTCCGGATCGTTTCCCTTGTCCCACAGATATTTGCCTTCGTACATGATGTCTAACCGTTTCTGTACCTGCGCAAGTCCGATACCGGAGCCGCTTTTGTCTTCGGCATTCTTTGGATAGGAGCTGTTCACTATTTCGCAATGTATCTCTTTCTCTGTTTCGAAGAGCCTTATTCTGATAAAACTTTCTCCCGATGGAGAGATTCCGTGCTTGAAAGCGTTTTCAATCAGCGATATGAACAGCAGCGGAGCCATGGGAGTGTTGCTGGCGGGACTGACATCGATATCCGTATCGACCTGAACGTTTGCCGGCAGCCGGAGTTCCATCAGGGATATGTAGTTCCTGATGAAATCCACTTCCTTGTATAGCGGCACGAAATTTTGCCTGATGTCGTACAATGCATACCTGAGCAGCCGGCTGAGTTCATGCACCGCCATCTGCGCCTTTTCAGAATCGAATGCGATGAGGGCGTATATGTTGTTCAGGGTGTTGAGCAGGAAATGAGGGTTGATCTGGCTTTTCAGATTGGTCATCTCCGACTCTTTTCTGGCATTTTCCATTTCGTTGATTCTGCCGCCCATTTTGAGGGCAGCGGCAAGACCTGAAACGAGAATCATGGAAAATACGTCTCTCAAAAGAATCAGCATGAATGGCTTTGGCCTTTCCGGCCTGTCGAAGTCAGGAGGTGGCGCTACATCGGAAACAATCCAAAAATCGAAACTGAGCCTGAGAAGTATCAGCAATACTGCGATTGCTATGATATCTACTGCGAAATAGACTGTGGTTTTGCCTTTGAAAAGATAGTGTGGTACGAAAATAAGGTAATTCAGATAAAACAGGACGCATAAGGTCGCCGGGACGATGTTGAATTTCAGATAAAACCCCAGGTCGAAATTCCCGTCCCCTCTGTTGTTCAGAAACAGGGGCAGGAGGAATACCAATCCCCACCCTATTACGTGTACAGAGTATTCTAAAAATTTTCCGTTACTGTTCTTCTCCATGCGACAAAGTTATATTTTTGGCGTCGGTTAGACGAATTTATTTTGCTCCGCACCCGTGAATGCCCGGCTATTCATATCTCAGCGCATCTATAGGGTCGAGATCCGCTGCTTTCTTGGCCGGGTACCAGCCGAAAAAGATACCTGTGACGGTGCAGACTGCAAATGAAAGTATCACGCTCCACGGCTGGATGAAAACGGGCCAGCGGGCGATGAATTTGACTCCGAGGCTTGCACCGAAGCCTGTCAGGACTCCGATGATTCCTCCGG
Source organism: uncultured Bacteroidales bacterium (assembly GCA_944323295.1). Taxonomy (GTDB): domain Bacteria; phylum Bacteroidota; class Bacteroidia; order Bacteroidales; family UBA932; genus Cryptobacteroides. The sequence continues at coordinate 17,476 of CALUSD010000160.1, forward strand.
TGATGCTGATGATGACGGCTTCTATGAGGAACTGGGCCAGAATATCCGACCCTTTGGCACCTACGGACATCCTCAGTCCGATTTCCTTGGTGCGTTCCGTCACCGATACGTACATTATGTTCATGATGCCTATGCCTCCGACTATCAGAGAGATTCCGGCTATGCAGGCGAGCAGGGTGGTCATCAGGTCCGTGGTCGTATTCAACATCTGGCTCAATTCCTGCTGGCTGCGTATTTCGAAATCGTTTGCATCCGTGTCTTTCAGCTTGTGTTCGCGTCTGAGTATCGAACTGATTTCCTCAGTGGCAAGGTCCGTCATTTCTTCGCTGAGCGCGGAAGCGAATATGCTTTCGAGATATGTCACGGCAAGCAGTCTTTTCATCACTGTCGTGTACGGCGCGAGGACGATATCGTCCTGGTCCATGCCCATGGAATTGTAGCCCTTGGATTCGAGCACCCCCACGACTCTGAACGGCACCTGATTGAAACGGATAGTCTTGCCTACAGGGTCGCCTCCGTCCGGAAAAAGATTGTCGGCGATGGTTTTGCCGATGACGCATACCTTTGCGGAGGTCTGAATGTCGGATGCCGAAAACATTTCTCCGTCGGATATTTTCAGTTGTCTGATATTCAGGTAGTCGAGCCCGACGCCGGAGACTGAGGACGGATAGTTGTTGTTTCCACTGACGAGCTGTCCGGACGAATTGACCAAAGGACTTATTCCGGAGATGAAGACACATTCGTTCCGCAACGTCTCGTAATTCTCTATTTTAAGCGTCTGCATTTCCGACGGGTCCATCCTCACGCCTGCGCGCCTCTCTCCTCCAGGATGTATCATGATGATATTCGACCCCATTTCCGAAATCTGCGCCCTGATACTCATTTTCGAGCCTTGCCCGATAGCTATCATGGTGATTACGGACGCAACTCCTATGATGATGCCGAGCATCGTGAGAAAGGCCCTCATTTTGTTGTTGAGCAGCGCTTTCAGAGCTATTTTCGATAAATTCCCTATATTCATGGTCTTGTGCGAAACGCCTTTAAATGCTTTTTAATCGTTTTCCACAGGAAGTCCTGCAAGCGTATCCGCCGCGGACAGGATGTTCTGATTCAATGTATCTTCGACGATATGACCGTCCGTCAGTTTGATATTTCTGCAGCTGTATCTGGCGATTTCAGGATTGTGTGTGACAAAAATTATGGTCCTGCCTTCGGCATGCAGCTGCTGCAAGAGTACGAGAATCTCGAACGAGGTGCGCGTATCCAGGTTTCCTGTGGCCTCATCGGCCAATATCACCGCCGGGTCGTTTACCAATGCCCTGGCAATGGCGACTCTCTGCATCTGTCCTCCGGACATCTGGTTTGACTTGTGCTCCATCCTGTTTTCCAACCCTACGGCTTTCAATGCCTGTTTTGCGCGTTCACGTCTTTCGGATGTCCCGATCTTGCTGTTGTACATCAGCGGCAGTTCCACATTTTCCAATGCGGTGGTTTTGGCCAGGAGGTTGTAATTCTGGAACACGAAGCCTATTTTCCGGTTTCTGAGCACGGCTCTTTGCGATTTGCTCATTTTCCTGACGGAAATTCCGTCTAAGTAATATTCTCCGCCGGTCGGCGTGTCCAAACAGCCGAGGATATTCAGCAGGGTGGATTTGCCGGAGCCGGAAGTTCCCATGATGGTGACGAATTCGCCTTCGGAAATACTGAACGATACGCCCCTGAGCGCATGTACGGTCTCGTCCCCGACTGTGAAATCGCGCCTGATGTCTATCAATTCTATTACGCTTTTATTCATTGCCTCATCGATTTTACCTCGGACCTGGCATAAACGGACTTCTTTCAGGACTGCCTTTGCCACCCAGTACAGGCATCTTCCTGTCCATGATTTTCGCTTCGGTCACGATGATGTCTCCGATTTCTATCCCTCCGATGATTTCTGTCAGGGTACCGTTGGTGATACCGGTTTCTACCGGATGGGCCGTAAAGGTATTCCCGGTAAGCGTCCATACCTTGTGCGCTGCGGGACAGTCTTTTATGACGGCATCTTTCCCCACGAGCATCGGTTCGGGTGTAAATCTCAATGCCTTGGACGGGACACACAGAACATTGCGCCTGTCTATGGTGTATATGGAGATATTGGCGGTAAGCCTCGGCTTGAGCTTGAGTTCCGGATTGTCGGCGGAAATCACTACCTCGTATGTGACCACGCTTTCGGATGTCGCAGATGCCGACGACGAGCTCTCGCTGCTGCCGAGTCTGATTTGCGTCACCTTGCCTTCGAAAACATCATCCGGATAGGCGTCCACCGTAAAACTTACCCTCTGGCCTTCCTTTACGCCCCCGATATCGGCTTCATCCACGTCTGCGACTACCTGCATCCGGGTCAGGTCGGCAGCTATGGTGAACAATGTCGGGGTTTCGAACCCGGCTGCTACCGTCTGTCCTTCTTCTACCGCCTTGTCGATGATGATTCCGTCGATAGGAGAGGTGATGATGGCATAGCTGAGGTTCCGCTCGGCTTTCTGGAGCGTAGCCTCATTGCCGTGCAGGGTGCTTTCCGCCATCCTGTACTCGTACAGCGACTGGTCGTATTCCGATTCGCTTATCAGGTTCTTTTCCGCGAGTCCTGCATTCCTTTCGAAATTCTTTTTCTGGTATTCGTATTCCGCCAAACTTCCTTCATAGGCGGCTTTAGCGGATGCCAGTTCGCTTTCAAGAGTGACTTTGTCCATCTCCGCTATCAGTTGTCCTTCCTTGACGACGGAATTGTAGTCGACATAGATTTTGTCGATGATCCCGGATACCTGCGTGCCCACTTCGACTTCCGTGACCGGCTCTATGGAGCCAGTGGCAGTGACGGAGTTGGAAATATCGCTGAGCCCGGCAACGGATGTCGCGTAGAAAATTCCGTCTCCGGCTGTTTTTTTCCTGCTGAAAACTATGGCTGCTGCCGCAATGACTGCAATGGCGAGTACGGCTGCCGTGAAAATTTTTTTCTTGCGTATCATTTTGTCATGTATTGTCACAGTGAAAGACTTTCTCCATTATAGAATTTCAGAAGACAGATATTCAGGATTGCCATGTATTTGGCCTGCAGGGCCTCCTGAACAGCATTGGTGAAATTGTTTTTTTCGGTCAGAAGCTCGACGGTATTTTTCATGCCGAGAGCGAATTGTCCGCTTGCGAGTTCGTAGCTTGCTTCGGCGCTCTTTTCCTGTGCCTTGGCGGCAATGTACTGCTCCTGTGATGACGCAGCATCTGTCCAGAGCGACTCTATGGTCTTGTACAGGTCTTTCTGTTTCTGATTCAGCTCTAATTTGCTGATGGAACTTTGTATGCGGGCTTTTTCTACGGCACTTTTATTCTGTCTGTTGCCCGTGATAGGGATGCTGAGGGTCAGTCCGATGGAATTGTTCCAGCCGTTTTTTATTTGTTCCGTGAATGTGTAGTCGTTTCCCGACGTATGATTCGTACCTATGCCTGCGCTCAGACTCAATGACGGGAGATAACCGGCTTTTGCTATCTCGATATCGAGCTCCGAAGCGTCGATTCCGAGCTGTCCGGAGAGAATCTCGGGCCGTGTTTCGAGTGCTGATGCATAGACCGAGTCCTTGTCGGGAATGATGGCCAAAACGGCATCATCGCGAATGTCCGGAATCATAAGTTCCATCTCTTCTTCGATATCGAGAAGCTGTTTCAACTGCAGCCGATAGTCTGCAAGAGAGGCTTTTGCGGAGACCAAGTCGTAATTGTCGCTGCTTGTCTGCGAATAGAGCTGGGCAAGATCCGCTTTGGATATGCTTCCTGCATCGAAGAGCTCCTGCCCTCGCCGCAGTTCTTCCCGGCTGACAGCCAATGTGTTTTCGCGGATTTTTACCGTTTCCGCCGAATAAAGTATCTGAAGATACAGCTGGACGATTTCTTCTTCGATGCTGTTTATGGATTCTTCCGTATCCAAACGTGATATTTCGCTGTTGATTTTCTGCAGGCGGATGTTTTTCCTGTTTTCTCCGCCATTGTAGATGGTCCAGCTTGCATTCAGTCCGTAGTTCCCGGTGTAGCTCGTTCCTGAATCCGAACTTATGATTTCGGTACCGCTGACCGTAGCGCTCGAGTTGCGGAACGGCCTGTTTATGAGACTTTGGTTGGTAGAGAATCCGACGCTCGGGAATAGCGCCGCTTTTGCGGTTTTCAAATCGATTTCCGACGATTCCGCATTCAGACGGCTCTGCTGTATCGAGATGTTGTTTTCCACTGCATGGTCTATGCAGTTCTGCAGGGTCCATATTTTCAGCGTATCTGCGGCCTGTGCCGGAATTTTCCCCGTCATGACGGATAGAAGAACGGTTCCGGATGCAAATATTGTCTTGATTCTGCCTTTCATAAATTTCCGTTCGTCAACGATTTTCATGCGGGCACAAAAATAAGTTTCGTCGAAAAATATCGACGAAACTTATAGACGAACAGCCTTATTTTCGATACGAATCTGAAAGGCCGTGGTTTATGTTGTCCGGACCGCCGTCCGTTATGCTCATAGAGTACGGCCGGGATATTGTTCGAGTCCCTTCTCCAAGCAGTCGAGAGCCTTTACCATCTCAGGCACTTCGAGAACGTATGAGATACGTGCATGATTCAGCCCCTTGCCCGGAGTCTTGTAGAAAGAAGCGGCCGGAGTGATCATGGTAGTCTCGTTGTTCAGACGGAATTTCTCGAGCATCCATCTTGCAAAGTTCTCTGTATTGTCTACCGGAAGTTCGGCGATAGTATAGAATGCGCCCATAGGAAGCGGTGTGAATACTCCCGGGATGGTATTGAGTCTGTTTATCATGTAGTCTCTTCTGCGGATATATTCTTCGCGCACCTCCCTGAAATATTCCATAGGCGTGTCGAGTGCTCCTATGGCTGCATATTGTCCGAGGACAGGAGGACAAAGTCTTGCCTGGGCATATTTCATGGCTGCAGTCATCACATCCTTGTTATGCGATACGATGCATCCGATACGTGCTCCGCAAAGATTGTATCTCTTGGATACGGAATCCACCAATATGACATTCTGCTCTAATCCCGGGATGTTCATAGCCGAGAAATGAGGCTCGTCCGAGTAGGTGAATTCCCTGTAGACTTCATCCGATATGAGGAAGAGGTCGTGTTTGCGAGCCACTTCTCCGATGGCGAGCATGTTCTCTTTCGAGTAGAGTGTGCCGCACGGGTTGCCCGGGTTGCAGATCAGTATAGCTTTTGTCCTGTCGGTAATGGCTTTCTCGAATTCTTCGATATCCGGGACCTGGAATCCTTTCCTGATGTCCGTAGGAATAGGTTTCAGGGTAAGTCCGTTCATGAAAGCGAAAGTATTGTAGTTCGTGTAGAACGGCTCGAGGACGATGACTTCATCGCCTTCGTTGCAGGCTATCTCCAAGGCCATGTTCACACTCTCGCTGCCTGCGACAGTCACTATCAGCTCCGATACGTCGATATTTATGCCGATACCTTTATAATATTTGTTTACAAGCCCTTCGCGAAGCTCGATGAGACCGGCGGAATTCGTATATGAGACATTTTTCAGTTTTATGTTTCTGACTGCATCCAATGCGCAGTCCGGGGATTTTATGTCAGGCTGGCCGATGTTAAGATGATAGACTTTCACTCCCTGCTTTTTTGCAGCATCGGACAGTGGTACGAGTTTCCTGATGGCGGAAGCCGGCATCTGCTGAGCTTTCAATGAAATACTTGCCATAATGATTTCGTTTAAATAAATTTGTTAATTCGTAAGCCTACAAAGATAGGAATTTTTTCTAAAATATTCGGAGAATTGCTTACCTTTGTCGGGATTACCCAGGATAAAACCGAATTCGATGTTGAGATACTGTTCATATATTCCGGCATGCGTCCTGATATTTCTATTGCAGGTTTCCTGCAATATGAAAGAGACGGAAGCGTTCAGGCCTGTGGCGATAGCCGAGACTGCACTGTCGGACACCGCATCCCTCTGGCACAAGGCCATGGATGGAATTCCTTACGGTGGAAAAACCGGTGCGATAGCCGTATTCGGAGGATTCGACGAGACATCCGTTCTGTCGGAAACTTTGCTTTGTGCCGACATGTTCGACAATATCGACGGTAAAAACGTTCCGGACGGCCTGCCTGATTTTTCAGGCGAGACTGTCATGCCTGTTTTCGATATTGCGAATGCACCGTATTCAGGCTATATCACCATGATGAATGAAAATTTTTTGAGAGAAGCAGCTCTGAAAGGTTTTCTCGGAGCATCATCCGACCATTGCTCGACGAGCATCTTCGATTCTTCATTGTCGGCAGACAAGCCGGGAGCCAAACTTTTCATTTTTTCTTCTTCGATATTGGCCGGCTACGGCTGTCAGGACGTCGAATATCTTCTGTCTGCGGCTGGACTTGATACCGGTGTGCTAAATACCGTGGAATCAGCGGTTTCATACCTTTTTTCGAGAGCTTCGCAACTTTCGAATATCGGTGTTTGTGCTTCCCGGGACATAATTTTTTCCGGAGTGTACGGCAATGTTTTCAGAGATGTCAGGAATCCGTATACCGACAGGCATTCTGAGAAATACCGCCCGTGGGCAGAAGCTGCGGAGATCGTCTGCCTGTCTCCGGAGATGACCGGCAGTGCCATGGATATGGTCAGGAAGTTTTTCGATTCATATATGGCTGCCGAATACAGGACGTCGCTGTG
>CALUSD010000161.1 GCA_944323295.1 uncultured Bacteroidales bacterium
GAAATCGGCAGGAGAGCCGTCCAAAGCCAGAACTAAGGTTACATCCGCTGTCCCGTTCCGCATGATATCCACATCCGACTTGTTGCAGCCGGACAATGAGACCAGCAGTGAGAAAAGCAGGAATGGCAGATATTTGATGCTTCTTTTCATCGTCATTTCAAATACGAAAATTTACCATTCTACGGAAGTATCCACGACATCCCAGTCCAGGACCTTGACACTGAGACCGACATCTTCCATATTGAATTTCAATGTATAACGGTAGGATTTGCCCATTTCCCAGTCAGGGGTTTCCGGAAGAGTGAAAGTTTTCTCACGCGGCTGCGCATCACCGCCTCCGGAGTAGCTGACTTTCAAGGTAATGGATGGAAAACCGCCGGCAGGGTCTTTCTTTATTTCCTGCGGAATCAGCAGAAGATCTTCCTCGAACAGGGACACTGATGAGCCGGGAACAAGGGCGATATCCGCATCCGGTATCGAAAAACTGCCTGCCGGAGTTTCGGTCCCGATCGGAATAAGGTACCAGTCATCAGGGCTGTCTTCATTGTATGTCCCGTAAACTCCCATTCCGGAAAATTCCACGGAATTTACCGTAACATTTCCGCTTCCCGACATGGCATCTATTCTGATTCGGGAGAGCAGATGCTTGAAGTTGAATATCACAGGCGACATGTCCGGAGAGCTGCTGCTGTAATTCCGGGTATAAACCGCTGTCATAAGGTCATGTTCGGCGCTGCTTCCGTTGTAATACGGGATTTTGAAATCATCGGCGACTCCGGAATCCTTGTCTATCTGGAATTCGGCTCCGCTTATGACATCCTCCGAAAGTCCATAAGGATATAAAGCCCCGAACATGAAAACGCCGTCCGTCCATTTCTTGAGGTTGTCATAAACCCAGGAGCCGTTCGACAGATAGACTTTCTCATCGGACAACTCCCGGGAATCATCATTATAGGACCATACTCCGAATTCGTGTATATCTGCAGCTTCCTCTACGGCAGCACGGGACACTACGGTCGAAAATCTGATATACCCGTCACCGGTTTCAGAAATGTCGACGACTGTTTTTGTACAGCCTGCGGCAAGTATGACCGCAAGCTGTACAATGCCCATTCCAAGTATGGTCCTTATCTTCATATCAAACAAGACTTATTCTGCGAGATCGCTGTCAGCATCAGTGTAGTCGTCCCAGTTCTCCACTGTAGGAGCACCGAACTCTATATAGTCGAGATCGGAGGCCGTGATGGTGGCAGTATAGTTGTATCTCTTGCCTGCTTCCCAGCCTGTGGCGTCAAGCGTGATTTCGGATTTCAATGTTTTTGCAGGGTCGCTGCCGATAGTTGCCTCAAAAGTGACGGTAACCGTTGCACTTGCCTGCGGAATCACTACGAATTCATCGGAAGCTACGCCGTCGGCATCCGAGTTGAGAAGTTCTGTCCAGTCATTATCGGTAAAATCTACCGGAGCTGCTTCTTCCGCCTGATCAGTCCATGACACGGTATTGTTGTTTACAGATACATTACCGGTAGTTTTTACATCGGCTATCTTGAAATTCGAGATAGTGATAGGATTGTCGCCGCCAAGTCCGCTCTTGAAAGTGAATTTAATCATGGAAAGGGCGTGCTTGAAGTTGAAAACTACAGGCTCGTTTGCAGAACTGAGATTCTGGGTTGATGTAGCCAAAAGGAGGTCAGTCTGATATTTGTCGTTGGAAACATAACCGTCAATGGCAAGAGTATGGCTGTCATAGTTGAAAGATGCCGTACCGTTGGCTGCAGGAAGTCCTTCAGCGTCTTTCACGGCATATGCGGCAAATTTGTAAGTATTGCCGCTTTCCCATTTCACGAGATTGTCATAAACCCAGGAGCCGTTGCTCAGATAAACTTTCTCTCCAGAGAAAACAGCGGCGTCAGCAGCGGTAGCTGCATACGCGAAAAACTGAGGAGGAAGATTCGATGAGCCGTATTGCTCGGCTGTGGCAAGACCTGCTTTCGTAGAATTGCCCACGAAAGCATTGTCGAAACTGATCATGTTTCCGTCGGAAACAGATACGACTTCGGTTTTTGTGCAGGCAATGGCCAATACCGACATTGCGGCTGCAATTAAAAGTACTTTTTTCATTTGATGTAATTTTAGTTGATAACTCGATTATCCATAAACATTTATCTTCTGCCTGTATTTGTCCGTCATCAATCGACCGGAATTTCCACATCCTCGTAGTCTCCCCATCCGTCCACATCTACCTTGAATCCTCCTCCGAGTTCCAGACCTTCATCATCAGTAATTTCGAGATTGTCGACGAAGATGACGCCTCCCCGAGGCTGATTTTCCAACTGATCCGCAACATCTATATCGAAAGATTTGGTATTGCCGTTCTGCAATTCCACATCGAGCGTCAGGATATTTCCACCTGAAGCCTTTACCGGCACGGAATAATACCCTCCGGAAAAATCCGGAATACCGAAAGAACGTACAGTAGCCTCGACACCGTCTGAATACAAACGGCAATCCTCTTCATTGAACAAAACCGTAATTCTATCTGCGGACGTAGCCCCATCCTTGAGATATACCGAAGCCGACATTCCGGAAAGAGCGCCACGCGCGCTGCGTATGTACTTCGCTCCATAACTGAAAGTGCAGTTTATATAATAGGTATAAACTAAAGGCTTCATCGTCACATCAAGAATGTCAGGCTCGATTTTTCTTTCTCCGACAAAATTTTCCACGTAATGCCCGTACAGCATGTCCGGAGCATTCACTGTGATTTCATTAGCATGAATTTCACTGTACGGCACGCGTGTTCTGGTCCTGGTCGTGGCCGCAGCAGTGGCCGAGGATTCTAAGTCGTTGAACAACAGATATTCGGTATCGTTGTTATAGAGAAGCAGTGAATGTACGCCTTCGGACATCCCGATCAGGAATCCGTCCGCCTTTCCATTACGCTCGTCATAACTTCCGTCCTGACTGTACACCAGCACTTTCAGACCTGTCGGCAGTCCCGGACGCAGGGCATCGTATCCTGAATTCAAATCGTATACGCCCCAGTTCTCCTGCCAATGGGTGCCGAAATCCTGTTCCCAATCCCGGAGATAGGCAACATGGATATCCGCCTTTACACTCATCGAGTGTTCCCAATGGTTGTAGCACAGTTCCTTGCGACATGAAACAAGCAGGGGCAGAAGCAGGAGTGCAGCTATTTTAATTCCGGTATTTTTCATTTTCCCGTCCTCCTCTGCTGTTTTTTGGTTTGAATCTGGCTCGGGGTATCCCCTATCCGCCATACGAGACCGAGTTTCAGTTTTACCGGGCCGAAATAATTCGTCCGGCTCGTCTGCTGGTATACATAATGTCCGTCCTGCGGAAGATATTCCTCATAGCCGGTCTGCAGGAATCCGAGCCCGATTCCGGCCTCCAACGAAAGTCTGCGGGCTATCGGGAACATGTATCCATAGCTGAGTCCGGCCGACCAGTACTCTCCCTGATAGCCGCGTCCGCCCTTCCTTTCGAGATCGTAAAGTCCCGCCATTCCGAACGCACCTATATAATGTCCGTGCCAGCGGCTCTTCTGACCGAACCACCATCGCACTTCCGGACTCAGCAGATCCAACTGATAAAAATTGTTTTTTCTATAGCTCGACCACCAGGCCAAAGAGCCCTCGAAATTGAATGACCAACGATAGCCTATCGGTATTTCTATTTCCAATGTCGGAAAACCGACAGCGTCATAGAGCATATTTGTCTTGATACTGAACTTCAACGGCTTGCGAATCCTTACGCGTTCTGTTCCGTCCACAGACTGCCGTGCCGGAGTCTGCGGAAGCATCTCTTCCGCCGGTCCGTCCGCTGAAACACCATGATCCGGTTTCAGAAAACCGGGAGCCATGTCATACGAAGCCGGAGATGCAAGACTTCTTGCGATTTCAGATTCTCGGGCTGCAGTCATATCCGGACCCTGAAGCAGCGGCTCGAGACTTGGGCGCTCCGTCTGTTTTTCCTTGTTTTCCTGCAGATATTCAATATACAGCAGCGCTACCACGTCGCCGCAGTTTTCCGTAAAGAGAGTATCCGGCCTTGTGCTGTTTTCAGTCCTGAACCAGTCCTCCTTCATACCGGAATGGATTATGTACCACGATTTTACCTGATTGCTCCTGTTTTTTGCCGAAACCCTGTTCTGCGCTTCCGTCGGCCATGATGTGCAGAAGCCCCTGATTCCGACTACCGCTTTGCCTGATGATATGAGTTCGAAATTTGCATTGATAAGAGAATCAGCCTTTGCGATGGAAATACTGTTTTCATAGTAATGGTAATAGAACATGAGCCTTCCGGGAACGAATTTGAAAAGCACCGCATCCTCAGCCGATACTTCCACACAGAAAAACACAGCCCCGGCCATCGCCAGTGCCATTTTCCACATCAAAAGCTGTATTCGTCGCCGAATTTGCTTAACACACACCATTTTACCTTACATGCAAGACTGCATGCAAACATAGGAAAAATTCCCCCCCCCCCCGCAAAACTTTTTTCAATGTTTTTTTAAACAAAATGAAACATCTCCCTCACAACACCTTAGATAACAATAAATTGAAAAAGACGGGACGGACAGACCGAAGACAAAAAACGGTCACCTTTTATCGACTGTTCGACAAATTCCCTGTTTCTGAACAATATAAATTCGTCTAACCGACGTTAATATAGAACTCGCGCGTGAGGTCGATGTATTCGGAAGTGTAGGAATCGCCGTCGCGGATGGTGAGGAGGGATTCGGAAGATGATGAAAGATGGCGGGAAAATTCCGCGACTATGCGTGAAGGTTGTTTTTTGGAGGATGTCCGTATCCGGACAATGCGGAAAGGTCTCAGGCCGGACATGCGGGCATGGCGGCAAAGCCAGGTCTCCGTATCGGCAGGAAGAATGACGGACAGGATGCCTGATTCGGTCAGATGCCCGGCAGCGAAATCAATGAGTTCTCGGTATGACAATGTATCTGTGTGGCGGGCGGCATTGCGTCTCAGGTCTGGAGCCTGAAGAGACAGGTCATAATACGGCGGATTCGAGAAAATATGGTCGAATTCAGACGGCAGGCTCTGCGGCTGTGCGTTTTCCTCCGGAAAAATCGGACATCGGCAGGAAGAATCCGTCTCTGCAAACGAGGACTGGCCTGTACGGGCAGGATGAATGAATTGGACAAGTCTGTCCAAAGGACAATGCAAGGCTGTCAAGATCGACGGCCATGGGGAATTCTCAAAATTC
>CALUSD010000162.1 GCA_944323295.1 uncultured Bacteroidales bacterium
GAGTTCCGCTTGTCGCCTCCGTTGCGGCGCGGACCTTTGCTGCTGTCGCGGCGCGGACCTCTGTCGCCCTGTGGCCTCGGTCTGCGCTCAGGCTCTACATAACCTTCCGGTTTCTCGATGAGGGCCCTGCGGGACAGTCTCATCTTGCCTGTCTTTTCATCGATTTCGAGGAGCTTCACGTCTACCTCGTCGCCGATGTTCAGGATATCTTCCACTTTTTCTGTCTTGCCCCAGTCGAGTTCGGAGATGTGCAGGAGGCCTTCCTTGCCTGGAAGGATTTCCACGAACGCACCGAATTCGAGTATGGATACGACTTTTCCGTGGTAAACCTGACCTACCTCAGGCACTGCGCAGATGCCGTTGATGCACTCCAAAGCCTTGTCCATGGCATCCTTGCTTTCTCCGAATATATCCACGATGCCTTCTCCGTTTTCTTCGGTGATGGTGATGGTGGTGCCGGTTTCCTTCTGTATTTTCTGGATGACTTCTCCGCCCTTGCCGATAACGGCGCCGATGAAGTCGCCAGGTATGCGAATCTGGATGATGCGCGGAACGAACGGCTTGTAGTCTTCACGAGGCTCGCTGATGCATTTCATCATTTCTCCCATGATGTGAAGTCTGCCCTGGCGCGCCTGCTCGAGAGCCTTTTCGAGAACTTCGTATGAAAGTCCGTCTACCTTGATATCCATCTGGGTGGCCGTGATACCGTCTTTGGTACCGGTTACCTTGAAGTCCATGTCTCCGAGGTGATCCTCGTCTCCGAGAATATCGCTCAGGATGGCGTATCTGTTGTTAGGGTCTTTTTCATCCGTGATAAGTCCCATGGCGATACCTGCCACCGGCTTTTTGATTTTCACGCCGGCATCCATGAGTGCAAGACAGCCTGCACATACGGTAGCCATCGAAGACGAGCCGTTGGACTCGAGGATATCCGAAACCACGCGTACCGCGTATGGATTTTCAGGAGCAAGAGGCACCATAGGCTTGAGCGCCCTCCATGCGAGGTTTCCGTGGCCGATTTCGCGGCGGCCGACTCCTCTCTGGGCCTTGGCCTCACCGGTAGCGAACGGCGGGAAGTTGTAATTCAGGACGAACTGTTCTGTGCTCTGTATGAGGACTTCATCCAATTCCTTCATATCGAGTTTGGTGCCGAGCGTCACGGTAGAAAGCGACTGTGTTTCGCCGCGAGTGAATATGGCTGAGCCGTGTGCGCAAGGCAGATAGTTCACCTCGCACCAGATAGGACGGATCTGCGTGCTGTTTCGTCCGTCGAGACGTATCCCCTCGTCGAGGATAAGATTTCTCATGGCAGCCTTTTCCACAGCGTGGTAGTATCTTTCCACCATCATCTGTTTCGCCTCTCTGTCCTCTTCCGGAATGGTCTGGTAGAATTCTTCCTTGAGAGCATCGAAAGCATCGCTTCTTTCATGTTTCGGCAGACCTGATTTTGCGATAGCATAGCATCTGTCATAGCAGAAAGCCTCTACGGCCTTGCGGAGCTCTTCGTCGTTTTCCTCGTGGCAATAGGTCCTTTTGACTGTCTTGCCGGTTTCCTCCATGAGCTCCATCTGCACCTTGCAGTGCTTTTTGATTTCGGTATGGGCGAATTTGATGGCCTCGAGCATTTCAGCCTCGCTGACCTCTTTCATTTCGCCTTCTACCATCATGATGTTGTCATACGTGGCTGCAACCATGATGTCCAAGTCGCAGTTTTCCATCTCGCTGAAGTTAGGGTTGATTTTCAGTTCGCCGTTTACACGGGCCACCCTGACTTCTGAAATCGGACCTCCGAACGGAATGTCGCTTACCGCAAGAGCAGAAGATGCTGCAAGTCCGGCGAGTGCATCGGGCTGGATGTCTTTTTCCGCCGAGATGAGATTGATGGTGACGAATACTTCCGCATGGAAATCTTCAGGGAACAAAGGCCTCAAAGCCCTGTCTACAAGTCTCGCAGTGAGGATTTCGGCGTCGGAAGCCTTTCCTTCACGCTTCATGAAGCCTCCCGGGAAACGTCCTGCCGAAGCGAATTTCTCCTTGTAATCCACCTGCAGCGGCATGAAATCCACATCAGGCTTTGCTTCTTTTGCGCAAGTGACACATGCGAGGAGCATCGTGCCCCCCATTTTGACTACGACCGACCCGTCTGCCTGCTTGGCTAATTTGCCGGTCTCGATTTCGATTACCCTTCCGTCGGATAATTCGATTTTTTTGTTGATGATATTCATGAATTACTGTTCAGTCTGCCTCCCCCTATGGGAGTTATTTATACTTATTGTCTTTCTTCATTCGTGGCCTGCTGCCGGCTGCAGACTGATCTATTTGGCCGGCGCGGCTCTTCAATGTCTGGTCCGATTCCCGTCCCGCGGACTTGTGCCGCTGAGGACCGGTGGAATTTTTAAAATATTGAGGGTGACCCAAAATACTTTTGCATCACCCTCAACAAATTTTTCCTTATTATCGACGGAGACCCAGTTCCTTGATAATATTTCTGTATCTCTCTATGTCCACTTCTTTCAGATAATCGAGCGTGCGACGTCTCTTACCGACCAGTTTCAGCAGAGAAAGACGGGTCACATGGTCTTTCTTGTTGTTTTTCAGATGCTCGGTAAGGTGAGCGATACGTTAGGAAAATAGTGCAACTTGACTCTCAGGAGAGCCGGTGTCCTTATTAGACTTTCCGTACTTCGCGAAAATCTCTTGCTTCTTTTCAGCCTGTAAATATTCAGCCATTGCAAAAAGATTAATTAGTTAATAAAAATGTAAAATTCTCGTAATGAGGATTTTTGCGGGCGCAAATTTATAGATAAATTCTGATAAAACAAATAATTTTCAAAACAGTTTCTTATTTTTGCACCCGAATCGAACTGACTTTGATGTATTATTTAGGAATCGACATAGGCTCCACGACGATGAAGGCGGCTGTCGCGGATGAAAGCGGCGGCATTCTGCATACCGATTATAGAAGACACAACACCGATATTGCCGCGACGGCGGCAGCAATGCTTTCGGAATTGGAAGAAAAAACCGGCGATGCCGAGGTCTGCGTAGCCATGACCGGCTCCGTGGGGATGGGGTATGCCGAAAGTTTCGGAAAGGATTTCGTGCAGGAGGTAATCTGTGCGTCGGAAGTCATCAGGGAAAAATATCCGGAAGTAAAGACCCTCATAGACATCGGAGGGGAAGACAGCAAAATGATTTTCTTCGAGGAGGGCAGGGTGCCTGATATCAGGATGAACGGGAATTGCGCCGGGGGTACGGGGGCTTTCATAGACCAGACTGCTTCTCTTATAGGGGCTGTGCCGGCAGACATGGACGGACTTGCCAAAAAGGCATCCGGGGTGCATCCTATCGCTTCCCGCTGCGGTGTTTTCGCCAAGACCGATATACAGAATCTCCTGAGCAGGAATGTCAGCAGGGAGGATATAGCGGCTTCCGTGCTCGATTCGGTCTCACGTCAGGTCGTCGCTTCTTTGGCCCGCGGGACCGATATCCGTCCGAAAGTCTTTCTTTGCGGAGGCCCTTTTGCATTCATCCCGGAGCTCAGGAAATACATGATGCATACCTTGGGGCTTCCGGAGGAGGAGTGTATTGTGCCGGAAAATGCCCAGTTCATTCCGGCGACAGGTGCGGCTCTGTGTGCCATGAGGCAGGCTGCCGGCCGTCCGGAAGCAGGCAGGACAAGGATTTCCGCACTCAGGCAGGCATTCGAAACCTGCAGGCCGGATGCCGCCGGAGTTTCAGGGAGACTGGAGCCGCTTTTCGCCGACCGTGGCGAGTATGATGCGTGGATGGCTTCCGGGACCGTATACAGGACGCCACACGCCGCGCTGGATTCATCGAAACCGGGGAATTACTGGCTCGGAGTCGATTCAGGCAGTACTACGACAAAGATCGTTCTCCTCGATGCCGACGGAGCCATAGTGCATGCCGACTATCGGAAAAACAGCGGAGACAGCTTCGGGACATTTATCGGAAGCATCCGTAGTTTCATGTCCGCGATCCCGCATCCGGAGAACATACGCATCGTGTCATCCTGCGTCACCGGTTACGGAGAGAACATGCTCAAGGGCACTACCGGCATAGAACACGGCATCGTGGAGACCATGGCTCATTTTACTGCCGCACGGAAAGTGTCTCCCGACGTGACTTTCGTCATGGATATCGGCGGTCAGGACATGAAAGCCATTTTCTGCGAGAACGGAACGATAAGAAGAATGGAACTGAACGAAGCCTGTTCGTCAGGCTGCGGCTCTTTTCTTGAAAATTTTGCGGACAGTTTGGGATACGGCATCGGAGAGTTTGCGGAGATGGCCTGTTTTGCCCGCAGACCGTGCGATCTCGGCTCCCGCTGCACCGTGTTCATGAATTCCCGGGTGAAGCAGGCCATGCGTGAAGGTGCCTTGCCGGAGGATATAGCGGCCGGATTCAGTTATTCGGTCGTCAAAAACTGCCTGTTCAAGGTCTTGAAACTCAACAATACGGATGAGCTCGGCAAAAGTATCGTGGTCCAGGGCGGTACGTTCCGAAACCATTCGATAGTCAGGGCCTTGGAGAAAAGTCTCGGATGCCGGGTGTCTTTTTCGGACATTCCGGAACTGATGGGGGCTTACGGATGCGCTCTCTATGCCATGCGGAAATCTCCGGAAGTTTCTGACAAGTCCCTGATACTCACTGATTTTATTCGTGAAAGCGAATATGAGTCCTCTACCGTCGTCTGCCCTGGCTGCAACAACCGCTGCAAGGTCCTCGAGATGACATTCCGCAGCGGAAAGAAATATTATTCCGGCAATAATTGCGAGAGAATTTTCAGCAATACCGTCGATAAGGCCGCCCGCAAGGGGGTGAACATGTTCGCCGAGAAGTACAGGATGCTGTTCGACCGGAGTTTTTCAGGTGTCCGTACGGACAATGACGATGCTTCAGGTGCCCTGACGGGCAACGCCGGCATTGCCCGTCAGGGCAATATGAACAGTCAGGAACGGCCTCTGCGCATCGGTATCCCGCGAGGGTTGGGCATTTATGAAGACTATCCGTTCTGGCATACTCTCCTGACTTCCTGCGGTATGGAGCCCGTACTCTCGTCTCCGTCGAGCAACAGTCTGTATGACAAGGGAATAAGGTTTACGATGTCTGACAATATCTGTTTCCCGGCCAAACTGATGCACGGCCATATCATGGATCTTGTCGGCAGGAAGGTGGACCGGATACTGTATCCGTATGTGGTATACGAGCGCAAGGATGACCCTCAGGCGCGCAACAGCTACAACTGTCCCGTGGTTTCCGGCTATTCGGACGTGTTGAAAAGCTCGATGGGAGCCGCCATAGGCCATGGAATCCCTTTCGATGCGCCGGTGCTGTCGTTTGCGGACAGCCAGCTGATGTATGCTTCCTGCATCGAATATTTGGAGTCTCTCGGCGTGGACAGACAGACTGCAAAAACGGCTGTGGACAGGGCGGACAGGGTGCAGTGCGAATTCAACCGCACATTGGCCCGGAGGGCGGAAAGCGTCCTCGCGAAGGCTGTGGAGGAAAACCGGATGGTGATTCTTTTGGCCTGCAGGCCTTATCACATCGATCCTCTCATAGAACACAGGATATCCGAGGCCATAGCCGACATGGGCATAGATGTCATCACTGAAAACGCAGCTTCCTTGTCGGGCGGCGAAGTCTTCGGAAACATAAATGCCGTCAGCCAGTGGGCCTGGCCCAACCGTATTTTCAAGGCGGCCTGGTTCGTGGGCAGGCATCCGTACGACCGGCTGCATTTTGTGGAACTGACGTCTTTCGGCTGCGGACCCGATGCCTTTATTCTCGATGAGGTGGCTTCGATATTGCGCCGGCACGGGAAAAACCTGACTGCATTGAAAATCGATGACGTGAACAATATCGGGTCGCTGAAGCTGAGGATACGTTCTCTTGTAGAGAGTGCGATGTTGAAGCAGGCTGCGGACGGACCGGCATGCGGGCTTGCGTCGGGCAATGCGGATTCCCGGACTGCACCGGCGGGGAAGGGCGCTGCACGGATACATACGAAACCGTTCGGGGTAGAGGACCGCCACCGTACCATTGTCGTGCCGTATTTTGCCGAAGGCTATTCCGAATTCATTGCGCCGGCACTCGAACTCATGGGGTACAAGGCGATAGTCTTGCCTCCCGGCACTCAGTCGGATGTCGAGACAGGACTGAAATTCGCGAACAACGATATATGTTACCCTGCTACGATTGTGGTCGGCTCCATCATCAATTTCCTCAGAAGCGGAAAGCTGCCGCACGAGGAAGCGGCTGTCATCATGTATCAGACCGGGGGACAGTGCCGGGCCACGAATTATTTCGCGCTCATCCAGAATGCGATGGTGGCGGAGGGGTTTGCGGATGTTCCGGTGATTTCGGTGTCGAAAAGCTCGGCGCTGCTCGACAACCAGCCTGGTTTCAGGATCGACTGGAAAAAATATGCGAAAATCGTAGTACATATCGTGCTGTTTGCGGACTGCTTGTCGAAACTTTATCATTCGGCGGTCATCAGGGAGAAGGTACCGGGGGAGGCTGGGCGTTTGAGGGAGAGGTACACTGCAATGGCCGGGGAGCTGATACGTGCGAACGACAGCAAGGGATTGAAGAAACTGGCAGGTCAGGCCGCAAGGGAGTTTGCCGGGGCCGTAAGGCTCGATGTGGATGCTCCCAAGATAGGCGTGGTCGGAGAGATTTACGTGAAATACAACGGATTCAGCAACCGCAATGTGGTCCGCTGGCTGAATGCGCACGGGGTGGAGGTCGTGGCGCCCTGTATCCTGAATTTTTTCCTGACCGCTTTTGCAAACAGGCATGTGAACAAGGAGAAGCATATCAGACAGCAGCAGACTCCGCTTTGGGTGACAGACTTTTTTTACAGATGGATCATGCATTATGCCGTGGATTTCGACAGGGCCTGCTCGGCATATCCTTATTATCACGGGTTTTCCGATATTTTCCGCGATGCGGAGAAGGCTTCGAGAATCGTGAATCTGGCTGGGGATTTCGGCGAGGGGTGGTTTCTGCCGGCGGAAATTTCGAATCTTGCGGAGGCCGGCATACGGAATGTTATCAGTCTCCAGCCGTTCGGCTGTATCGCCAATCATATAGTTTCCAAGGGAATAGAGAAGCGGGTCAAACAGCTTTATCCGCAGATGAATCTGCTTTTCCTCGATTTCGACAGCAATACTTCCGAGGCCAATGTGCATAATCGGCTGCATTTCATGGTCGAAAATGCAAGGCAGGGGTGAGAGCGTTGTCATCTGCGTCTGTCGGGATACGGCGGCGCTCGCACTGGAATACAACCCCTGCGGGGTCAACAGTGCTCGCTGTCGCCGTATCCCGACAGCGGTCGCTACAGGTCACTTTAGTGCTGAACAACATAAATTCGTCGAACTGTCGTTAATATAACGAGAGTTCGATGATCATCGAACTACCGCTGAAGGAGCAGAACGAAGTTCTGCGACGAGCCCCCAGCGAGGGGGCGAATGGGGGTGGCGCCCCTTGAAAAGGGGCTGTCGCCACAGCGACTGGGGTTTAAGATAAACGGATTTCGAAGAAATCCTTAACGACAGTTCGACGAATTCCGTAGCCCTGAACAACATAAATTCGTCGAACTGTCGTTAATATAGTATATATTTGCAGACAAATTTATGGATATGCAAAAAATACTCTACCTTATATTATTATTGCCATTCATGGCATCAGTCATCGCTTGCGGGGGCGGTAATGGAAGCGACGGGGAAAGTCCTGAAGAACAGACATCTGCAGTCGGGGAGGGAAAAGAGGGGCTGTGGAGTTTTGCTCCGGACAGCCTGACAGTGGAGGAAAGCAAGGTGAGGCGCGGAGATTTCTTTTCCACCATATTGATTCGCAGCGGACTGTCGGCACAGGAGGCGTACAATCTTGCGGAAGCATGCGACAGTGTCTTCGATGTACGTTCCATCAGGGTCGGAAATGCATACAGGACCTGGGTCTCTCCGTCCGGACGGCTCGAATACATAGCGTATGACATAGACAGGATCAGAAGCGTGGTTTTCGGATGCAGGCAGCCTTACAGGACGTTTTTCGTGGAGAAGCCGGTCCTGACGGAGACGAAGTATGCGGATGTGGAAATCAAGTCGTCTCTGTGGAACGACATGATAGCAGCCGATGCTCCTGCGCTGCTGATACTTTCCCTGTCCGATATTTATGCCTGGACCGTGGATTTTTTCGGACTGCAGAAAGGCGACAGATTCCGGGTCGTTTATGACGAAAAGACCTGCGACGGGGAAGTCATCGCGGTGGATACCGTCCGCTATGCCCTGTTTTCAAGCAGGGGAGAGGAGTTCCCGGCCATAATGTTCGATCAGCACGACGGAGGAAATATTTACTGGAACGAAAAGGGCGAAAGCATGCGGAAAGCCTTCCTGAAAGCTCCGCTGCACTATTCGAGGATAAGTTCCGGTTTCAGTTATGCGCGCCGCCACCCTATCACGAGGCGTGTGCAGCCGCATACCGGAGTCGACTATGCAGCTCCGGCAGGAACACCGGTAGTGACCATTGGAGACGGAGTCGTGACGAGCGCCAGGAATGAAGGTGCCGGAGGCAATGTTATCAGAATCAGGCACAATTCCGTCTATTCCACCGCATATCTGCATTTATCCAAATACGCCGCCGGAATAAAGGCCGGCAAGCGCGTAAAACAAGGCGAGGTCATCGGCTACGTCGGGTCGACAGGACGCAGCACGGGACCTCACCTCGATTTCCGTGTCTGGAAAAACGGTACTCCGGTAAATCCTCTCAAGATGGAATCGCCTCCGGCCGAGCCGCTGAAGGCTGAAAACCGGGAGGCCTTTGAGCTTACGGCAGCCCGATATCATCATCGTATCGCTGTTTCCGATGCCGCAGGCCTTGTGCAGGAGCTTTTGGAAAGTCTGTAGCTTCCAAATGCCGGGCTTATCAGAGACAGCTTGCGCTTTTCAGGCCTTTGGCCGAGACGGAGACTTCGGCTCCGCGGGTGACGATGACTGTCAGCTGCCCGTTGAAAAGGTGCATCCGAGGCTCGTGGAACGGCTCGAGACAGGTAGGGTCGCCGTTGGCGACAGCCACGAAACGTCCGTTCCCGCCGACTTTTATCTCGACAAGCCTGCTGTCTGCAGGGACAGGGTTCCCGTCTCTGTCCACAACGCTTACGTTGAGGTAAACCAATTCTTCGCCGCAGGATGAAGTTTCCGCCGGACATCCGCATTGCCCGTCATGCGGGCATCCTGAAACACTGTTCCACCGGTCTTCGGCAATTTTCAGGGCGTAAGCCTTTCCGGCGGTCCTGACGCATTTTTCAGCGGCTGCCCTGCCGTTTTCATCGTAAGCCACGACTTTCAGTTCTCCTGGCATGTATACGACATCTTCCCACATGAGCCTGAAACGTTCCATCACTGTGCGTGCATTTTCCCCGCCTTCACCGCATGATCTGACGCCGACCCCGTCTTTGCTGAATGATTTGCGTCCATGGCTCACCCCGTTTACGAACAGCTCTGCCTCGGGATATGAAGTGTAGACGAATACGGGGGTCTTTTCCCCTTCGCGTCCTGCCCAGTTCCAGTGCGGAAGAATGTGCAGGGTAGGCTCATCGGTATTCCATACGCTTCTGTACAGCCAGAAACGGTCTTTCGGGATGGAGGCCAAGTCTATGGCACCGAACATCGAGGAGTGATTAGGCCAGGCGTCGTTGTCGTATGGAGATGGCTCTCCGAGATAGTCGAAGCCGGTCCAGATGAACTGCCCCATCACCCGGTCATCGTCTTCGTCCGCCGCCAAGTCATCATCCGGAATGTTCGACCAGTTGCAGAATTCCACGTCGTATGAAGATGACTGGTGGTCCGGGTGCAGCTGCGTGTGCCCTACCGTCACCGGGAAATGGTATGTCCCGCGCGAACTCACCGTGGAGGCAGTCTCGGCTCCGAGTATCAGACCTTGCGGAAGCAGTTCGAGGGCCTCGTCGTATCGTCCGACCTTGTAGTTGAATCCCGCAATGTCGAGCCGTGCCGCGAATCCGTTCCCCAATACGGCGTCGAACTGGTCCATCCCGCATGTGACCGGGCGCGTCGGATCTTCACGATGACAGATGTCCTGCAGGAATACCGCTGTTTCCCATCCGTCTTCGGTCCACTGGGAAGGCACTTCGTTTCCGATGCTCCACATCACCACGGACGGATGGTTGCGGAAATGACGCAGCATATTCACCATATCCTTTTCCGCCCATTCGTTGAAAAAGCGGTGGTATCCGTTCTCGCACTTGGCCACGTCCCATTCGTCGAAAGGCTCGACCATGAGCATGAATCCCATCTCGTCGCAGAGTTCCACCAATTCCTCTGCCGGCATGTTGTGCGAAGTGCGGATGGCGTCGCAGCCCATGTCCTTGAGCATGGTCAGCTGATGCCGGATGGCAGAGCGGTTGACTGCCGCTCCGAGCGGTCCGAGGTCGTGGTGCAGGCAGGCTCCCTTGAATTTGCGGTGTTCTCCGTTCAGGAAAAAGCCTTTCCCGGGACGAATCTCGATGCTCCGGATTCCGAATACGGCAGTGACGGCATCCTGCAGTTCTGTTCCTTCGGTGACGGTGATTTTATGGCGTCCCGTCCAGTCCGTTTCGATGCTTCCTCCTGTGAATATCTGTGTTTCGGCAGTGTACAGGGCAGGATTTTCAGGTGACCACAGTTCCGGAGCCTCCACGGTCAGCTGCTGTTCGAATGGCATTCCATCGATTTTTCGCCGCGTATCCGTTGCCGAGGCTATCTCCCGTCCGCTGCAGTCGCGTATGACGGTTCTCAGAGTGATGATTTCCCCGGTCCCGATGCCTTCCGTTTCTGTTTTCACGCTGACGCAGGCATAGTCTTTCCCGACATACGGAGTAGTGATATACGTTCCCCATACAGGCACATGTACCTCAGGAACGCAGAGCAGACGGACTTTCCGATACAGCCCGGCTCCCGGATACCAGCGCGAAGACTGGGGCCGGTTTTCCAAGAGGACAGCGAGTTCATTGCTGCCAGGCCTGACGGCATCGGTGATGTCGCAGTGGAAGGAGTTGTAGCCGTACGGCCAATAATAGACTTCCACTCCGTTGACAAGCACCAGGGCTTCGCTCATGGCCCCGTCGAAAAGAAGGATGTACCGGTGGCCTCCGGCCAATGCGTCACCGTCTATATCGATGGTGCGTCTGTAGCTGCCTTTGCCCATGTAAGGCAATCCTCCCGAACGCCCGGTCTTGATATTGGCGATGGTCTCGTTGTTCTGGACAATGGC
>CALUSD010000163.1 GCA_944323295.1 uncultured Bacteroidales bacterium
CGCAGCCGAGGGATCTGCCCCCATTATCGTCCCGCTTTCGTATATTTATCATCGTCCTATCTCCGCAGCCGAGGGATCTGCCCCCATTATCGTCCCGCTTTCGTATATTTATCATCGTCCTATCTCCGCAGCCGAGGGACCTGCCCCCATTATCGTCTTGCCCTGTTATTTCAAAACAAACTTCACCGTCGACCCCTTCTTCGCCATAGTCCCCGCCTTGGGACTTTGGCTCACAACATGTCCGTATCCCTCATATTCATATCCGTATCCGCACTTTTCCAACGAATACAGTACATCTTTCAGCCCCAATCCCTTGATGTCCGGCACCTGCCCGAGCTTGTCCGTACCTGTCTCTACTCCATCGGACAGCATTTCCGGCACCTTGCCCGTTTCCTTCAGTTCACCGCCCCAGCCAGGTGTCAGGCAATAAATGCTGTTCACGATCTCCTTGAATACGTTTGCCGGAATCGACCCGCCGTAGAAATTCATCCTCGAAAGTTTCGAATAGACGACTACAATCGCGGTGTATTCAGGATTTTCCGCAGGGAAAAAGCCTACGAAAGTACCCTGATGCTGTTTCCTTCCCTGATCATCCTGATATGCGGCTACCTGTTTGCCGTTTTTCTCGAAATTTACGAGAAGTCGCGCAGTGCCTGTCTTGCCGGCTACCGGGCATTTCGCATTTTTCAGACGGCTTCCGGTACCGTCGGTCACTACCGATCTCAGCGCGCTTGCGAGACTGTCCGCCACGCTTTTCGAACATATCGAACCGTTCAGGATTTCCGGCCTGATCCGCTTCTCCACCTTGCCGTCCTTTTCGATAGCCTCTACCAAATACGGTTTCATCATCTTTCCCTTGTTTGCTATCGCATTGTAGAACATGGCGATATGCAGCGGCGTCTCCTTCACGCTGTATCCGTACGATATGGTGGGAAGCGTAGTCCCGCTCCAGTTCGCTGCGCCAGGCATCGGTATTTCCGGTGTCGCGAAACCTATCAGGTCGAACTCGAATGTGCTGCCGAGTCCGTATTCGTACAGTTTGTTCACGAATCTTTCCGGATTTTCATCATAATTCGTGCATGCAAGGTATCTGAACACCTGGTTGGAAGAAATTTCCAAACCTTCCCTTACTGTGATTTCGCTCGATTTCCAGTCTTTCAGATACGGATCGTCCGGCAGTCTGACGCCTCTGTACGACCATTTTCCCTTGAATGTCGGCACTTCGGCCGACAATGTCGTTTTCCTGTCCTCGAGGAGGGTCATTAGCGTCGCCGTCTTGAAAACCGAGCCGGGTGCCTCGGCCCGTCCGATGGCATAATTGAAGCGTTCGTATGCCTTTCCGTCGCCTTCGACAGTCAGATTCACCATTGCCTTTATGGCACCTGTCTTCACATCCATCACTATCGCGCAGCCGCCTTCCACATTCTCCTGGCCCTCGATGCCTTTTTTCAAAGCCTTCTCGGCTATGTCCTGGATATCGATGTCGAGCGTCGTACGCACATCCTTCCCGTTTTCCACTTCCACGAAAGTACTGTCATAGTCGCGTATATATTCGCGGTTGTCAGTCTTTTTCAGCCACTCTATACCGTCCTTGCCATGCAGCACATAGTCGTATTTGCCTTCTATCCCTACATCGTCGTTGTTCGGGTTGTTGTCATCCAGATGCCCTAAAACACGCCTTGCGAGAGAGCCGTACGGATAAATCCTCTTGTCGGATTTTTCGACGATGAGCCCGCCTTTATACGGACCCTCGTTGAACAGCGGCAATGTCTTGATTTCCTGATAAGTATCGTAGTCTATAAGTCCTCCTATCCTGATATATTGCCTGCCACGTTTCCGTCCTTCGGCTATGAGCCTGTAATATTCGGACGCCGTCTTGTCCCTGTATATCCGCGAGAGTTCCGCAGACAGTTTTCTCGCTTTCTCCATCCATTTCGCCTCCTCTCTTTCGCCCTCTTCCTTGTCTGTCATCTCATCGAACTCCGCCTTGCGCACCGTGCAGTCCATTGCTATCTGGTATTTCGGCGTGGATGCCGCGAGCACGCGTCCGTCGTGTGACAGTATCGCTCCGCGTTCCGGCTCTATGACGACTTTCCTGCTTCCCGGAGTGAATTTCTCGACATAGACGCTTTCCGGTTTGTAGAAAATCTGGATGTAAATGATGCGCCCGATTATGATGACTATGAGCAGCAGGAAAACGACATAGATCCCGATCAGAATCATTCCTATTCCGTCGGGTTTCCTGCCGTTGTTTCCCATGTTTACGTTATCGTCAGCCATCGTACCTCGATTCAGTCTTTTATATACTCGATTCAGTCTTTTATATAGATTGCCGGCTCATCGGGAATCGTCAGTTCCGATCCGGCGTTTTTCAGCATTTCCTGCACCGTGCTGAGTTTTTCCAGTCCTATCAGTTCCGTGCTTTTGTGTGTCAATGCTATTTTCAGATCGTACAGTGTCTTCTTGTTTTCCTCTACCTCCACCAATGTCTTTTCTATCATCAGATTCAGCAAGAGCACCATGAAAATCAGCAGAAAACCGTACAGGATGTGAGGGAAAAACTTGTCGCATTTCATCAGTGTGAACAGCATTTCCCCTCGTCCGAGCATTCTGATGAACTTCCATCCGGAGCCGTTGCCGCCTGACTTTTTCTCCTGCTTGGATCCATCCGCATTGGCCGTGGCCACCCTTATGTCTTCATCGTTCTCTTTCATATCTCCTCCTCCATTTTTTCAGCCACCCTCAGCTTTGCGCTCCGGGCCCTCGTGTTCGACGCTATTTCTTCCTCGGACGGCACTACGGGTTTGCGGGTTACGGCCTTGAACGGCGTTTTGATGTGCCCGTACAAATCCTTTTCCAACGTCCCTTCGATATTTCCGGTCTTGATGAAGTTCTTCACCATCCTGTCTTCCAACGAATGATAGGTGATTACCGCTATTCTGCCACCCGGTTTCAGGACAGCGGCGGCTCCGCTCAGGAACTTTTCGAGCGACTTCATTTCCTGATTCACTTCAATCCTGAGCGCCTGATAGATTTTTGCCAGGAATTTGTGTTCCGCCTGCTTCGGCAGTGCCGGCGCAATGGCTTCGTAAAGGTCTCCCGTGGTCCGTATTTCCTTTTGCGACCTGTACCGGCAGATCATTTCCGCGATTTTGCGGCTGTTGTCCACTTCTCCGTACAGTCTCAATATTTTTTCCACGTCCTGCTGTTCTCTGTCGTTCAGAATATCTGCTGCGGAGATCTCGGCATCCTTGTTCATCCTCATGTCCAAGTCGGAGTCGAATCTGAACGAAAATCCACGGCCTGCCGTGTCGAACTGATGCGACGATACGCCGAGATCGGCCAATACCCCGTCGATTCCATCCTTGAATCCTTCGTATAGTACGAAATTCCGTATGAACCTGAAATTGTTTCGTATGAGAATCAGCCGTGAATCGTCTATGGGGTTGTTTCTGACAGCGTCTTCGTCCCTGTCGAAAGCAAGAAGCCGTCCGCTGCCGTCCAATCTCGAGAGTATTTCAGCCGAATGTCCTCCGCCTCCGAACGTGGCATCGACATAGACACCGGCTTTGTTTACGACAAGGGCATCTACACTTTCGTGAAGCAATACTGGTATATGATATTCGGACATAGGCTTTCGGCGGGTTATTTACTGTCAGGCAGCGATGCGGCGAGTTCCGTGAATTCTTCGTGGGAAAGAAGCGTGTCGGCATACTTTTCCTTTGCCCAGATTTCGATTTTGAAATCGTTTCCGGCGAAAACCACTTCTTTTTCCACACCGATGGATTCCAAGAGCTTTTTCGGGATGGAAATCCTTCCTATTTTGGCGTCCGGCTCCACGATAGCCCTGTCGCGCATGTATTCACGCCAGAATGCCGCTTGTCTGCGATTGAAAAAATCTATTCTCGATTTGACTTCTTCCGACTGTCTTTCCCATTCCGAATAGGTGTACATCTCCAAGCAGTCTTCGAAAATGTCTTTTTTGATGACGAAACGCATGTCTCCTTTTTCAGACATGACGCCCTTGAAAGCCGATGGCAGGACCAGCCTTCCTTTGTCGTCGATTTTGACGGTGTATTCGCCTATGAATTTGACCATTTCCTATCTGCGATAACGTCATGGGATACTTGTCCGCAAAAATAGGAATTATTTTCCACTTTCTTCCACTATTTTCCAAAATTTTCCACAATGTTATCAACCCGACAGCGTTGGCCTCCATGACAAGTCATGCTGACCGCTTTCGTTTTGCATTTTATCGATTCTGACACACCGCGAGAGGGTGACCCAAAAGGAGGAATTTCTTCGTTACGCTTGATTCGAAAATCCTCATGTACGACAGTACACTCCGGTTTTCTCATCTTCGCAAGCCTTGAAATTCCTCCTTTTGGATTCACCCTCCTGATATGGTTGAAGAAACTGTTTGTTATCAACGTCAGTTCGACGGAATCCTGTTGCCGTGAATTACACGAGTTTCCTGATCCATGTTTCCCTGTCTCCCGGGAGCAGATCGATGACCGGGATTTCTATCAGCGTATAGCATCCGCTTTTCTGCCTGAAAGAAGCCCGTGCGGCACATACCATGACCTGGGCGGTAAGGGCGGGATTGTTGATTTTCATATTGAATTCGAAAAGCTGGTTATGGGTTTGTCCGGATACGCCTTTTCTTGTCAGATTTACTCCGTGTCCCATGTCTATCAGGGCGTTCACGTCATCTGTTTCGATGACATGCGTCTCGTCATGAACGAAATACGGATCGTTTTTGATGGCGGCAGCCACTTTGTCGAAATCGTGGCCGTCTTCCACTTCTATGTACACCATTCTTCTGTGGACTCCGGTCCCGGTAGGAATGGTCATTGAAAGAGCAGCCTTCACCCCTTCGACCGCTTTTACGGCGACGGTATGCCCCATGCTCATCCCCGGACCGAAATTCGTATAGGTAATTCCCTTGGGTGCGATGGCTTCAAGCATCGTTCTGACTACAGAGTCGCTGCCCGGATCCCAGCCTGCTGAAATGACGGCTACGGCACCGTGTTTTACAGCCGCTTCGCCTAAACTCTTTCTGAGGTCGGCTATGCCGGTATGTATGTCGAAACTGTCTACCGTATTTATTCCCATTTCCAAAAGAGGAAGAGCATATTCTTCCACCTTTCTCGTCGGCGTGCAGAGTATCGCCACGTCCACCTTGCCGAGCTCCTTTATATCATTGACTACATTCAGGTCTTTCAGTTCTTCGGGACAGTTTTCCGACCCGTGTCTCCTTACAACTCCGGCTATTTCGAAATCCGGAGAAACCCTGAGCGTCTCTACCGTGTACTTGCCGATATTTCCATATCCGACAACAGCTGCTTTGATTTTTTCCATGCTTATTTGTTTAAAGATCGATTCTGCAAAGATAAAAATTCCGCAAATTTATATTGAAAAATTTCAAAACAGATTCTAAAAATATCTAACTTCGTGAAATAATTCAGGAGAGGGAGACTGAAATGAAAGTCTTGATGGTTTCTGATGCGGGAAGCATACATACACGGAGATGGACGGCTGCGCTGAAAGATGCGGGAGTCGATATCGTGCTGTTTTCCATAACTCCTGTGCCGGATGATTTCTACGTGCAAAAATCGATAAAAACACATGTCTGCGATTTGTTCCGTTATAAAAAGAACGGAAATGCATCGGGATTCGCACGCCTTTCGGCGCATGTCGAAGCAGTTTCGCTCCTGAAAAAGGTCATTTCGGAAGAAAAACCGGATATCCTGCATGCGCATTACGCCACAAGCTACGGATTGGTGGGTGCGCTGACCGGTTTTCATCCTTTTATCGTCTCGGTGTGGGGGAGCGATGTCTATGAGTTCCCGAGGCAGTCGTTCCTGAAGCGTGCGACTGTGGAATTCGTCCTGAAAAAAGCCGACAGGGTACTTTCCACAAGTCGGGCGATGGCTGCCGAAACGGCAAAATACTGCAAGGGGGCAATCGGTATCACGCCGTTCGGCGTGGATACTGACCAGTTCCGTCCCGGACAGCCTTGCAGAAAGCAGATATCTGCTCAATCCGTGTCTGAACGGGCTGAAGATACCGGCATGGTATTCGGGACGGTGAAAACGCTTTCTTACAAATACGGCATAGACTTGCTGTTCAGGGCGTTTGCTCTGATGCGGAAGAAACTGAGGGAGGTTTCTTCCGGTGAAAACGTTTCCGGGCATGGGTCCGGCACTGCAGGAGATGCAAGGCTCGTCATTGCCGGAACGGGACCGGACAAGGAAAAGCTCGTGTCTCTCGCGGAAGAGCTCGGCATTTCCGGGTGCGTGACATTCCTCGGCAGAGTAGAACATGACAGATTGCCGGAACTGTATGCAGGAATAGATGCGGCCGTATTTCTTTCCCGCGAGGAAAGTTTCGGTGTTTCCGCGGTAGAAGCCATGGCGTGCGCCGTTCCCGTGATTGCTTCGGATGCGGACGGCTTCAAGGAAGTTCTCGACGGGGGAGCCGGGCTCATCGTCCCGAGGGAGAATCCCGAAGCCGCTGCCCGAGCAATGGCGGAACTCGCGTCCGACCGGGCCCTGAGAGACCGTCTCGGAACAGCCGGACGCAAAAAGGCGGAAGAATGCTACAGATGGCGGGACAATGTCGCTGTCATGACAGACGAATACCGGAATATTCTAACGGATTTCTCAAAACGTGGAAAATAATCTGAAAGAAAAGACAGCCCGAGGGGTCAAATGGGGCTTTATCGACAATATTGCCGGGACCGGGATCATAGCCGTAGTGAATCTTGTCCTGGCCAGGATACTTTCACCGCGTGAATTCGGACTGATGGGAATGACGGCCATTTTCATTACATTGTCTTCATATCTTGTGGACAGCGGCTTTTCGGCAGCTCTTACCCGCAGGAAAAATATTGGCGAAAAAGACCTGAATACCGCGTTTTATTTCAACCTCCTGACAGCGGCGGCGCTTTATCTCGCACTGTATTTTACGGCTCCACTGATTTCCGGCTTTTTCGGACAGCCGGTATTGACGGGAGTCATCCGTATTCTCGGCCTGTCCCTGATAGTCACGGCATTATGCCTCGTCCAGAGAGTAGTCCTGACGCGGAAAATTGATTTCAGGACCCAGGCCATGGCCTCGGTGGTGTCTTCCGTACTCAGCGGAGCCCTTTCTATCTGGATGGCATTGTCCGGATACGGTGTCTGGAGTCTTGTCGTACTGCAGTTGTCGAGATTGGGTTTCATCACACTCATCCTTTGGGTCTGCTCAGGATGGATGCCCTCTTTCCTGTTTTCTCTCCGGTCCCTGCGGGAAATGTTCTCATTCGGCGGGAGAATGCTCCTGACTGCGGTCATAAGTACGTTGTGGTCGGAGATTTACGGTTTCGTCATAGGAAAAGTGTATGCGCCCTCGGTCCTCGGGCAATACTCCCGTGCCGACAAGTTCCGCAACATGGTGACTTCGAATATCAGCACCGTAATGCAGCGTGTCACCTATCCTGTTCTCGCCATGATAAGCGACGAAAAGGAGAGACAGGGCAGGGCATACAGGAAAATACTTCGTACCACCGTCCTGATTTCCTTTACGGCAGTGCTCGGTCTGGCAGCGATTTCCGAATCGTTTGTGTTGACCCTTATCGGCGAACAATGGATTCCCGCCGTGGGGTACCTCAGGATAATGTGTTTGTCCGGACTTTTTATTCCGCTGATGATTTGCAGTTCGAATATCATAAATGCGGACGGAAGGTCCGATGTTACCCTTTATTTGGAAATATTCAAGACCGTACTGGCTGTTTTCCCTGTTCTCGCCGGCATCTTTTTCAGTATCGAGGCCCTGCTCTGGACGACAGTGGCAGTTTCTGCAGCGGCATATTATGCGTATGCTGCCGTAGTTTCGCGGATGTTCGGCTATTCTGTCTGGCAGCAGTTGCGCGATATCGCTCCATTTTTTGCCGTATCTGCGGTCATGGCCTCGGTAGTCTTCTGTTTTTCATTCCTGCCGCTGCCGCAATGGTCGGTCCTTCTGATTCAGCTGGCTGCCGGAGCTGCAGTCGTAGTCTTTTCTTATGAATTCATTTACAGGAATGAAGAGTATTCCGAAGCAAAGGCTGCCGTGTTGAACGTTTTCAGAAAGTCAAAATAGGGAAACCGTTTTGAAAACAGTTCCGAAATTTTTATATTT
>CALUSD010000164.1 GCA_944323295.1 uncultured Bacteroidales bacterium
CAATCGCATGAATGACAGGGACAGCAATAAATACGACTATTATCAGAATTCTTTTCATATACAAAGAGAAAACGAATGCAGGCAAAAACTGTCCCGCATCCTGCGAACAGACGCTTGGAAGACAAAGGTACGGAAAATTTCAATAGAAAAAGGGGTATAAATGCAAAAGAGGTGACCCAAAAGGAGGAATTTCAAGGCTTGCGAAGATAAGAAAACCGCAGTGTACTATCGTACATGAGGATTTTCGAATCAAGCGTAACGCGGAAATTATCCTTTTGGGCCGCCCCTCTCGTATGATATGTATTCCTTACCGGAATAATGACTATTCAGCTACGACTTCGAACTTGAATTCGCCCTTGATGTCCTTGTAGCACTTCACGGAAGCATCGTAAACTCCGACTTCCTTGATAGGCTCTACTGCGATAGTGATATCCTTCTTGTCGACATTCAGGCCGGCTGCCACGAGTGCATCCGCTATCTGCATGGTAGTCACCGAACCGTAGATTTTGCCGTTTTCGCTGACTTTCACGGCTACCTTCACTGTCGTTCCTGCAAGTTTGGCTGCAAGAGCCTCTGCATCGGCACGCAGTTTGGCCTCTTTATGTGCGCGCTGGCGGATATTTTCGGCGAGCACCTTCTTTGCTGACGGAGTAGCAAGCGTAGCGAATCCCTGAGGGATAAGATAGTTTACTGCATATCCCGTCTTTACTTTGACGATATCGTCGGCATGGCCGAGATTGGCCACATCTTTTTTCAGTATAATCTCCATAATGCTGTCCTCCGGCTTATTTCAAAAGGTCTGTAACGTATGGAAGCAGTGCAAGATGTCTTGCTCTCT
The DNA here is from genome assembly GCA_944323295.1 of uncultured Bacteroidales bacterium. Classification (GTDB taxonomy): domain Bacteria; phylum Bacteroidota; class Bacteroidia; order Bacteroidales; family UBA932; genus Cryptobacteroides. Next base: position 839 of record CALUSD010000164.1, read on the forward strand.
TCACGGCCTGAGCCACTTTTCTCTGGAATTTCAGGGATGTTCCGGTGATGCGGCGTGGAAGTATTTTTCCCTGCTCGTTCAGGAACTTCTTGAGGAACTCTGCATCCTTGTAGTCCACATATTTGATACCGGCCTTTTTGAAACGGCAGTATTTTTTCCTCTTCACCTCTACTGTAGGAGGATTAAGATAACGGATTTCATTGTTCTGTGCCATAATTCACTCCTCCTTATTTAGCCTGTTTGTTTGCCCTTCTCTTCTCTGCATATGCGATGGCATGCTTGTCCATGGCGAATGTAAGGAATCTGATGATTCTCTCGTCGCGGCGATACTGCGTCTCGAGGGAAGCTATCAGCTGAGAATCAGCCTTGAATTCGATAAGATAATAAAAACCTGAGGTTTTTTTCTGGATAGGATAAGCCAGCGGCTTGAGCCCCCAGTCCTCTTCATACACTATTTCACCGCCGTTGTCCTTGATGAAACCAGTGTACTTGGCAACCGCTTCCTTCATCTGAGCCTCAGACAAAACGGGAGTTGCAATGAAAACGGTCTCGTACTGTTTGATCATTTTTGTTTATAATTAATTGTTAATAAATAAATTGCCCATTCGGGCAATGATTTTTTCCACGAATGGGCTGCAAAGATAGGAATAAATTCCTTTTTATCAAAAATATTTCTGTTCTGCGACATCCTGCGACTCAAAAGCTAATTTGTACCATAAAAAATATTCTGCACCATTCAGTCAAGTAGAATGAAAGATGCCCAGAAATATGGGTCGCTCCCGCTGCGTCTGACTCCTGAGACAATAAAAGTCTCTCCGGTCATCTGTTTCTGAGCATAATCCAATGCCTCGTGCTTCCCTTTTCCACTCAGCAATGCCTTGTAAAACTCTGTCATCAAAACCTGTGTCGCTCGATCATCCACTTCCCACAGAGTCATCAGAAGCGTTTGCACCCCGGCTTTCTTGAATCCACGCTGCAAACCAAACACGCCCTCGCCTGACACTTCCCCCAAACCGGTCTGACATGCAGAAAGGACAACTATGTCCGCTCCACGCAAGTCCAAAAGAGAAATTTCCTTCGCGGTCAAAATCCCGTCTTCCGCCCCATACACGGAGTCACCTACCCATGCGTTATTGGCCCCGGAAAGGACAAGTCCGGCTCGCAACAACGCATAGTCCTCGGATGATGCATTTTCGGCTGCACCTGCGTCCGGCAAATAAAATCCGTGCGTAGCAAGATGTATGATCTGCTTTTTCTGACCGGACAACGCCTTGAAAGATTCTTCGATCCCCATGTCATCCGTGTAGATACCTACATCATAGTCTTCTGATTCAAGCAGTCGTCCGATATTTTCCACTTCATTTCTCGTCCCGCTCAGATAGTCCCATGACACACCGGTGTCCGGAGCTTTAAACGCAGACAAGCCTCGGACAGAATCATATTCGGCGGCATACAGTTCCATATCCACCGGATCGGTATTATAGTTCAGGCCTCCGTACAAAACGGCATTTCTCTTGCCGGCACGTTTCTCCTGCCCAACAATCTGCCGTGTCGAAGACAGCCGGCACATTGTATACAGGTCATTCATTCTGGTCGAATCATTTATTTTCAAATACTCTATAGCCGTATTATGCAAATCGCCCGCAGCCGCAAAATATATGCAATCTCCGGGATAGAGCAACGGCTGTATGCTCCCCCATATTTTTCTTCCCAAAACAGAATTCCCATATACCTGAGAAGAAGCCCACCGCCCCTGTTCATTCGGAGAAAGAGCAAAAAGAAAAACATGCTCAGGCTCATAGGAATCATGTCTGAGTACTTCTGCGGAATAGTAAACGGTACCGTGTCTTACAGATCCAGATGACACGAACTCTATTGCAACATCTTTCTCACCCAATGCGTCTCTTACATCCTCCCACCCGATATCCGAAAATCGCATAAAATCCCCATACTTGCCAACACCGTCCATCACTTTTTTCTCTGTCTGCTCCGCTTCTTCATCAAGACGTTCGGTATAACCTGCATCCGTGCCCGGATCCTTCATCTGCCGTCGTCTGAGACTCTGCAGCAGGCGATAATCCTTCTGCAACTCGGCATCTCCTGATTCTTCAACTGTCTTTTCTATCCCCACCGTAGTTTCAAGAAGCAAGCCTTTGTTGAACAAGGCGGCATCATAAAGCAGTTTTGAAATACCTGCGACATCTGTTTTGTGTCGATTGAGACTGAACAGTCCGTTGACATGTTCATTGCACGACTTCCAATATGACGCCCGACGTGTTTCAGACAGAAATGAAAATACATCCCGCACGAATCTGCGTTCCAGATCAAGCAGGGCAGTGTATGATGCGATGGCTTTTTCCGGCTCAGACTGCATCATGTATGACTCCCCCAACATGTAATACGCCTCTCTGCTTCGGAACGCTGCAGTTTTCCCCATGGATGTGTCCATATCTATGGCGTTGATAAGCATATCTATTGCTCCGTCATAATAACGGATTCCGAAAAATTCTTTTGCACACAGTTCCATCCATCTGCGGAAATCCTGCGGGAATCTGGCGGCGATGGCAGATGCCTCTTCAGCAAAGTCCATAGGACCGACAATTCTGTCCGTATCCTCTTCCATATAAAGACTGCACTCCGCCAGCTCTGCCCGCGTCCGGAAAACCGATATGTGCCTCTGTCCGAATATCCGCGACTGTATGACCTCTGCTTGTCTGAAATCCGCCGCTGCTCTGATATAATCTTCGTTCTGTCTGAAAAGCCTGCCTCTGTTGAATAGCAGTAAAGCGTATTCATCATGATACGTATGTCCGGATTCCACAAAGACGGTCTCACCCTTTTCATAGAAACCCAAGGCGGTCTCCACGTCATTCAATACGGCATGAATATCACCTATTTTTCTATATACCGATGCGGCATCCACTGTTTCTCCACGACCTTCCCGGACATCGGTTTCGAGTATCTTTCCATAATATCCGAGTGCGTCCTCGAACATGTCTCCCGCCATGCATGCATCTCCGAGAAGCAAATTATTCGCTCGCACAACTGCCGCTACCCAGGGATCGCTGCTGTCCATGTCTGAAAGGGTAGACTCATTTTCCCTACAACGCTCCAATGCCGACACATAGTCGCCAATAGTCTGATTTACAAACATGCCGAGGTTCAAGTTCATTTCGATCAACGCTCTGCCTGTAGCATACCGATATTCCCCATAACGGCTACGTTTTTCCTCCTCAGTGTACTTTTCAAACAAATCATGCTGACGCTCTATTGCAGCCAAACAGGCATCAATAGCAGCGTGCAGGCACCGTCCGGTTTCGTCTATCGCCGCCTCCTGCTGCCTGAGTACCATCGTGAAAATACGGCTACGACAACGTGCCTTTTCCCACGAAAATTCTTCATCCGCGGAATACAGGTCGTCGGCATGGCCGTATAAATCTATAGCATAAGTATAATCGCATTGCCCTGCAGCTGCCTCTCCAAGCCTTTCGAATCGCATTGCACGCTCCGGCATGTTCCTGCATTTCATAGCAAAAGTCCGCGAACTCAGGATCTCTGCAGCCTCCTCGTACCTGTCGTGCAGCAAAAGGGTATCTATACATCCGAATAGCCCTTGCGCCCATGTCTGTACAGAGGAAATTATAAGAAAGACAAACGTAAATATCTTTTTCATAGCTTATTATTCTTCTTGTTGTGCAGACCTACACTTGGGTCGATTCCCCTGCGAATTGTCGCAACAGGGAATAAAGTAGGATTGCAAACAAAGATATTGAAAATTATTCAACTAATTGTGACAGATATCCGTGGATATTGAAAATTTTTCTACAAGATATCTAAAATAATGCTTATTTTTGAGGAAATTTTATTCTTGACACCGATGAAAAAATTTTTGTTCTCTATCCTTGCAGTAATTACAGGAGGGCTCATACCGCTGTCTGCCGATGAAGATCAATTATCTAAAGAGTTATTGTCAGATTTGGAACCTGAATTCTGGACAAACGGCAATTATTTTTACGTACAAAGCATCGCCGATACGTTTATCGACGATCCATTTTGGGAAGGACAGCTTGAAAATGCGGAATTTGCGTCACTGCATCTATACGCAGGTTTGTCCCGTCTATACAGGTCTGATTTACGAGAGGAGACGAAAGAACATCTTGAAACCGCCTGCAGAAAATCGATTGAAGAATATGGAGAGTCTTCCCGCTTGGAAGGACTTGCTCTTATGGGGTTGGGACGGTATTTCGGCAACTCGGACTTGGAAAAGGCCATCGGATATGACAAACAAGCCGTAACCATGATAGAACTCGCCTGCGGCAAAAATGCTGTTGAAACAGCTGTTGCAGAACAGTCGCTGGCATATCATCAGGTCCTGTCCGGCAACACGGCAGAAGCAGAAAAGTTGTTCAAATCTGCAGAGAAAAGATTCGAAGATGGAAATACATGCAAATCTCTGATGTACGCACGCTTCTTGACGGAAAGATCAATTTTGTGGACAATGGAAAAAGATGCGGACAAGGCGTTTTCAGACATCGAGAAAGCAGCGGCCCTGCTGAATTCTTTCGATGACACGAAAACAGATGTCGTCAACGTCGAAACTTTCATATATTTCTACGGAATGGCAGTATATGTATGCAACAGTTTTGGTCTCTGGAACGATGCTGTCGAATTCGGTACGGAAAATCTCGAACTCATGAAAGGTGCAGGGATGGACAGGACAGCCGACTACGCGGCGAACATGGCCAATATCGGCACCGCATATATATTTCTGAAAGACAATAACCGTGCATATGAATGGTATCAGAAAGCAAAGGATACGTATGAGGCACTCGGTCAGACTGCAGACAACGGATACAAGAATGTCATCAACGCGTTGAACTGGCTATCAGCCCAATGACCTTGCATCTCATGAAAAACTTTTTATCTTGCACCTTGTCCGCACTTTTCAGCCTGACAGTAATTTCCGCGCAGGATTTAGGACCGGTGGCATTACTTGAAATCGATTTCTGGATCAATGGTATTAACACCATTGAAGACAGGACAATCAAAACTTTCGAAAAAACTGCTGAAAGAGAAGAACTGATTACCGCCAAATTATACAAGGAAATAGGCATTGTTCTGCAGCAGAAACAGATATCATACGAGGACATACAGGAAAATCTGTCCGAAATAATCAAGGCATCGGAAGACATATACGGTCCCGGCTCATTGAATGAAGGCTTGGCATTGGCCGCCAAAGGAATGTGCTGCACGACAGAGCCGGACAAAGGAATTCAACTCTGCACCGAAGGTCTTGACATGATTGAAGCCTTATACGGAACGACATGCAAAGAATGGTGCCTGGCAAAAACTTTCTTCGGGATTCTTCACATCCTTGCCGGAGATAATGAGGAAGCAAAAACAGCTTTCATGTCTGCAGTCCGGGATTACAGACAATATGCTCCATTCTACTGTATGCCGAGCATTACCATACTGATTCAGACAGCAATAAAATACTCAGAAGAAAACAACGCAGAGCCGGCCGCGACATGTATCGGACCTGCCGTTAGTCTTCTCGATATATTCGTCTCAAGCAGAGAAAAAATGGAAACAGCATACGCAAACTTGCCAGAAACATATAAACCGATCTGCGACTATGATATTTTCGGGCGCTCATACGTAAACTTATCGTACGCATGCTGGAAATCAGGGAAAATAGATAAGGCAATAGAAGTTGCCAATGCCGGTTTGACTGCAATGAAAGAAGTCGGACAGGAAAATTCCCGTCCTTATTCCATGCTCAAGTACAACCTCGAAGAGTTCCGTAAAGCACCGATAAACAGCAAGTAGTAAATAACGCGAGTTCAACGAATTTCAACTTATTGAAATCATTACGTTAAATTATTTGTTCAAATGCGCAAACAGGACTTTGTCTGCAGTATTGCCGGCAGGCGCCGATGTCTCCGACGCATTCAGAAGCATCTGCAATTTTTGGACGTCATAAACTTCTTCAGCAGCAATCAAAAAATACTCAGTTCTGTCATCCGACGTATCGGCAAATACAAATTGACGCACGGTCTGCTTTGAATTAGGAGAGATTAGCATATAAGGCTCGTCGCACGAATATCCGACATTGAAACAGACTTTCGGCCTTTTGTTCTCGGACACGGAAAGAACATTTACGCACAAGGTTTTGTCCGTGCAGTTTTCTATGGAAAAACAGAAAGAACTCTCATCAACCGGCACCATACGTAATTTCACTCCGGCGTTGTCCGGAATGCCGTCCGATATTTCCAGAGCACATGCAATCGCTGCATAAACCGCTTCTGTTGCTCCATACCCGGACTCTCCCCTATGGGATGCACCAAGCGATTTATATGAATACCCCGATGTTCCGCTGTCAGTCATTGCCTGTCTGATCTGCCTATTCACCTGTCCGGTAATATCATCAGAACGGCGTCTTGCTGCACTGATGACGGTAGCGACGCTCTGTTCTCCAGAATTATCCGAATAATAGATTCTTCCGGAAGTATTGTCAAGTATGCCAATGCATGAACCTTCAGATATCCTGAGACGATCTCTAAGATCCACACTGTCTCTCCTCTCAAGTAGTTCCCATTCCGAGCCTGAATACCTCTCGGCCTGACCACTAATTTTATACACAACATATCGCTCGCTGCCTGCGGAGATTGCCACCGAAAAACTAAATAACAGCATTATTAGAATACCCTTCATCGTTTTTGTTTTTTTGACACAAAAATTTTCCGAATTTCACCGATAACCATTTCAATCCCCCGAGTATACCGAACCATATATCCGTGACCAGGAGCCCCAGTCCTACCATCAGCAGCGGAAAAGAAAAATTGACGGAAACATGATAACTGATAAAGATTCTGCAGCCGCACCAGACTATCAGATACAACATTCCAATCTGAGAAATCCGAACAAGAAGCGCACCGGCATCATAAGGCCATAGAAAAACGTTTATCAGAACGATTATGAAGCACAGTACGACTGCAATCGTCCAGTCGACTGCATTTCCAGACTCTTTTATGTAATCTCCATTCAGAATCGTAGCCACCGTATGTGCATGAATAAGTATCCCGGGCATCTGCGCGGAAACAGGAGTAATATGCATGTCCGACAAATCGTTCAGTGTACCTATCAGCACTATTTTGTCCCGAAGAATCTCTTGGGATACAAGGACCTCTTCAGGATAGATTACATCAAATTCCCTGGACGGATAATTTATGAGTTCGTGATCATTATTCCTTTTGAACAAGGTTGCGACCGCTACAGGATCAGCCATGCGTGTAATCTCTACTGCAAAACTGCATAATGTATCAGTCTCTCGGAGGAAAAACGGGCGAAACTCCCTGATAACACTTCTATTGGAATCTCCAGCAAGATTCACGAAACCGTAAACACGGTCGGAAGGCAGATGTTCATAGAAAAAAGACCCTTCTGTCCTGCCAGCAATCCCTGTATCAGTACTGTACGACACACTGACAGGCAGGACAAGATGTGCACACTCGGATACGGTCTCTATCAGAAATGAATCATCATCCCCTGGCCAGTCAAAGAAAATATCAAGGCCTACAGCCCGCGGCTCACAGAAATCCACCTGTTCTACGACCTCGGCTATCTGTTCCCGGGAGCAGCCATCGACACTGACTATCACAATATTCGAGTCAAGCTGACTCACAGCCCTGCCATCCGTGACGATATTATAAAAATCAGACACTTCGAAATCGCCGGCTTTCTCCATCGGGGCAAAATAGGATATCGACAGAAAATCGTATGCAAGCCACCGGGATGTAGCAAAAGACAGTACCACAATAATGACAGCAAAAAGGACCTTTCTCCAGGCATCTGTCATTCTCTCACTGCGGCTTCTGAAACATCTCGGCGGCCAAATCCGCCAAAATTGTCGTATCCGGCGGCCTCTATTTCTCAGGAATCTCTTCAAGCACCTTGACGATAAAGTTCCAGCATTTCTCTACGGACGGGATGTGAAGTCTCTCGTCAGGAGAGTGTGGGCTCATGATGGTAGGTCCGCAGGAAACCATGTCCCAGTGAGGATAGGCGCCGCTCAGAATACCGCACTCCAATCCGGCATGGATCGCCAGGACTTTCGGCTCGTTTCCGTACAGTCCGGCATAAACGGACTTCATCAGGTGCAGAATCGGGGACCCGCTGTTCGGAGCCCAGCCCGAATAGCCGCCGGTAAACTCCACCTTGCCTCCTGCCAGTTCGATCACGGCTCTCATCCTTTCCTCGAGCTGGGCCTTGGCAGAATCCACGGAACTTCTCATGAGAGTCTTTATCATGAACTTCCCGTCTTCCGCCTTGACTATGGCGGTATTGTTCGACGTTTCCACTAATCCCGGCATCTGATCGCTCATTCTTTCCACGCCTTCAGGAGATGCAAGCAGAGCGCGCAGGCAGCGAAGCGCGTCTTCATCAGCCATGCATGTCCCCGGCTCGTCGATAGCTTTCATTTCCACCTGCAGCTGAGGGTCCGTGGCGCCGTATTCGTTTTTGATTGCTGACAGACATTCATGCAGATACTGCTCCACTTCTCTGGCCTTTCCGTCAGGTATCAACACCGCGGCCTCCGCTTCGCGCGGAATTGCATTTCTCATGTTGCCGCCTTCGAAACCGGCCATTTTCACTCCAAAATCCCGGACCAACGGCAGCAGCACCCGGGCCAGCAGCTTGTTCGCATTGGCTCGATACAATATGATGTCCATGCCGGAATGTCCGCCCTGGCACCCGGATACGCGGATGGCATAAGCATGATGCCATCCGTCAGGCACTGTTTCGGTCCTGTACGGAATCGTTGCGGAAGCATCCACACCTCCGGCGCAGCCTATATACAATTCGCCTTCCGTCTCGGAATCCAGATTTATCAGGATATCGCCTTCCAACACTCCGGACTTGAGGGCATTGGCTCCGGTCATGCCGGTTTCTTCATCAATGGTCACCAAAACTTCTACCGGGCCGTGTTTGATATCTTCGGACTGCAGGACAGAAAGAGCCATGGCCACTCCGATTCCATTATCGGCGCCGAGGGTCGTACCTTTGGCTTTCACCCATTCCCCGTCTATCCATGTTTCTATCGGATCTTTTTCAAAATCATGCTTCACGTCAGGATTCTTCTGCGGCACCATATCGCAGTGACCCTGCAGGATTACGCCTTTCCGGTTTTCCATCCCGGGAGTCGCAGGCTTTCTGATGATGATATTTCCGATTTCATCCTTTATCGTCTCCAATCCGAGGGATTTTCCGAAATTGTAAAGATACTCCACCGCCTTGCCTTCTTTTTTTGAAGGACGCGGAATCCTCGTAAGTTCGTAAAAGTTTTTCCAGACTATATCCGGATTCAGTTCTTTGATCGTCATAAACTTCTATTTTTTGTCTTTCAATGCTATGTTGAGCGGCAGCGCACCTTCCTCGCCGAGCTGGTAGACAGGTATTCTGCTCTGCATTATCACGGTCATTCCATCAGTCAGTTTCACATTGCATGTCGCAGGAATCCTGTAGATAATGCTTTGGACCTTCGATTTTTTGACTTTCTTGACATCCATGGACGGAGCTGCAACGGTATCCGGGACGATTTCCAGCACCACCGGCTTGCCTGACAGATTGTCGGCTGGAAGAAGTCCTGCCGTATCGGAAATCCTGAATGCAATATAAATCTGATTCTCCCGGTCTTTCTCAGGAGTGAGATCGAATGTCAGTTTCTGGGTATCGTACTCCGAATATCCAGTAAAAAGAGTCATGTATTCCTTTTCAAGCCGGTCGATTTCTTTCAAGGCAGCACCCATGGCCTCACCGCTGTACGTGGCATCCGTATCACCGGTAATAATGCTGATACGCTGGTCCCTTAATGCAAAAATAAGCTCCGCAAGTTCCGCAGCACGCATTTCTTCAGATTTTTCCACCAACATGTCCTGCTTGACTGCCACTTTTCCGTAAACGGAATCGGTTTTCACGCTTTTATACAAGGTAGTGGCTTCCGTAGTCAGATTCGCCGGGACCGGCTTCCCTGTATAGTCGCCTGCGGCAATAACAGGAAATCTCCAGACAAGTTCGCGCCCTGAAAGCGCTTCCGGAGACGATACGAGTCCCGAAGCCGTAAGTTTCAGGAAAGAAGTATATGCCAGCTCGTCCCTCAGGTCTATAAGGAATCTTTTCGACAGATCCGCCTCCGCATACGAAGTCATTTTCACTCTCGAAAGCGTATATGTCACTTCGTCTTTCTGACGGGCGTCCACGCCCAAGTATTTCGACGCATATTTAGCGTACGGCCCTGCATAGAAATTCTCCTTCACGGCCTCGACCTCGAAAGCGAGAGACGTTGAAGGCAGGGAATAAACCACTGTCGCGGTTTCCGTAGCCGCGTATTGCGGCATTTGCGGCGTCTGTGCCGACATTGTCGCTGATGCAGCTGCGAGCAGCGACACCGCGAGCGCAAGAATTGTTTTCATATCAGATTCATTATTAGAAAAGTTGTCTATTTTTTCCATCTCTTGTGACTCCACAGCCAATTGTGCGGGGTCTCTCTTATGTCTTCTTCCAGCAGATCGAGATATTTCCTCATGATTGCCTCCGGCTCCATCTCGGCCGCATTCCGGCATATGGGGACGAACGTCATCTCATAGCGGGCTCTTGATACCTGCTTCATTCTCAGATACAGCACATTCATCCCTAATTTATGGGCTAAGGCCGCGCTGCCCAGCATCACCTTGGACGGCTGGTTCAGAAAACTGCCCACGTCATGGGACGCAGCATAGGGATACTGGTCGGTCGGATAGATATACACGTTCCTGACGTCCCTGTGCTTTATCGCATAGCGCAATATGTTCCGGCTTTCTATCGGACCGTCGTAATTTTTCAGCGGATGAATCCTGTTTCTGACGAAAACCTCGTCCCAGAAACGGCTGTGCAGTCTTTTGTACACCACCTTTATATGATTTTCTTCGCAGGGGTAGTCTACTTTCGGGTCATAATTGAAACACCAGAGTCCTCCTATCAGTTCCCAGTTCCCGCAATGAGAAAACAGCACCGTCACGCTCGGAGAATTTTCGTATGCTTCGCAAAGGACTTCGAGATTCGTGTAGCGGCAGATTCCGGAAGAATGTATGCGCCGGTAGTCGGACCCGCTGAACCATATTGCCTCGGCAATGATTTCGCCGAGATGGCGGTAAAAGTCCGACGCTATTTTCTTTACTTCGTAATAGTTTTTTTCCGGGAATGACCGGGAGATATTGGTGAGGACAACATTATATCTGTAGTGCAATACGTTTTTCATTATCCAGGAAAGGATATCTCCGCAAAAATAATGAAATTTCAAAGGCAGTTTCGAAACTATCCTCATTGCGCACAGCACCGTCTTTATTCTGAATTCAAAAAAACCTTTTCCCATATCCGTTTTTTCGCACGATTCTACAAACTTACACAATTTTTTCAAGAATAAAAAAGCAAACTGTACCAAGAAGCACCAGGGAGCTGTAAAAATTTATAACGAAAAATTTAAACAGCTTCTACAATTATTAGGCTGTAGCTGATTTTTTGCTACCTTTGTGCGGCTGTTTCCTAACACGATATTTCCATGTGCTAAAACCAAAAAACGATAAAATATGTTCAAAGATCAACCAAAAGGCCTGTTTGCCCTCGCGTTGGCCAACACCGGCGAACGTTTCGGCTACTACACCATGCTGGCTATTTTCATGCTGTTCCTGCAAGCCAAGTTCGGCTTCAATGCTGCCGTAGCCGGTCAGATTTATGCTATTTTTCTTGCCGGCGTATATTTCATGCCGCTGTTCGGCGGCTGGCTTGCCGATAAAATAGGTTTCGGGAAATGCGTCACCACCGGTATAGCCGTCATGTTCCTCGGGTACCTCTGTCTCGCCATCCCTACAGACGCCGGAGTGACAGGAAAGATAGCGATGTTCGGAGCACTGGCACTGATAGCCGTCGGCACCGGTCTGTTCAAAGGCAACCTGCAGGTAATGGTCGGCAATCTGTACGACGACCCGAAATATTCCTCGAAAAGAGATGCGGCCTTCAGCCTTTTCTACATGGCCATCAACATAGGTGCGATGTTCGCCCCGAGCATGGCCAAATATGTGACCAACATGTTCCTGTCCAAATCGCAGCTCGTCTATAATGCAAACATTCCGGCGCTGGCACACCAGTATCTCGACGGCAGCATCACTCCGGAAAACACCGCAAAACTCGCGGATCTCGCTGCGTCCATGCCATGCGGAGTTTCCGACCTCGGAGCATTCAGCCAGCTGTACATCGACAAACTCTCCACTGCATACAACTACGGATTCGGCGTCGCCTGCATATCGCTCATCATTTCGGTGCTGATCTATTTCAGCTGCCGCTCCTGGTTCAAACATGCCGATGTCAATGCCAAACAGGCCCAGGCTGCACATATCAGCGAGCCGGAACTTACTCCGCAGCAGACCAAGAGCCGTATCACGGCCCTGCTCCTCGTTTTTGCCGTAGTTATCTTCTTCTGGATGGCTTTCCATCAGAACGGAGCTACCATGACATTCTTTGCACGCGACTATACCCAGCCTGTGGCTGAAGGCATCACGAGAATCGGTTTCAACATCTGGAGCCTGTTCCTCATAGCGGTGTCGATATACACTCTTTTCAGCATATTCCAGTCGGAAACGAAAAAAGGCAGGATACTGTCAGCCATAGCTACGCTCGTATTATGGGGAGGGGCTTACGCCATATACTCCGGCATGGCTCCGGTTCTCGACATCCAGCCGTCTGATTTCCAGCAGTTCAACCCGTTCTTCGTCGTTGCCCTGACACCTGTCTCCTTAGCCATTTTCGGCTCGTTGGCAAAAAAAGGGAAAGAGCCTTCCGCACCTCGTAAAATCGGATTCGGCATGCTCGTAGCCGCCGTCGGCTTCCTGATTCTGACTGTAGGCTCCATAGGACTTGCATCCCCTAAAGAGCTCGGCGGGACAGTCAGCGACATACTCGTATCGCCGACATGGCTGATTTCGACTTATCTCGTCCTGACTTTTGCGGAACTCCTGCTCTCCCCTATGGGTATTTCCTTCGTTTCCAAGGTAGCTCCGCCTAAATATAAAGGTATGATGATGGGATGCTGGTTTGCAGCCACGGCAGTGGGCAACTATCTTGTTTCCGTACCTGCATTGCTTTGGGACAAGGTGCCGCTCTGGGGAGTATGGACCCTGCTCATAGTGCTCTGTCTGCTTTCAGCGCTGTTCATTTTCTCGATAATGAAGAAATTGGAAAACGCTACCAAGTCATAAAATTTTAAAAAAAGAGGGTTTTTACATCCTCTTTTTTAAATTAAAACATATCAACTTATGTTGACAACTGACAGAAGCCTGACAAAATTCATATTGTTCGGTATTTTAACTTTTGGCATATATGATATATATGTCCTGTCCAAAATATCTTCTGATATAAATACTATCGCATCAAAATACG
>CALUSD010000165.1 GCA_944323295.1 uncultured Bacteroidales bacterium
TATATTTGTCGCTGACGCGGCTGAACGGCCCTGTCCAGACTATGACCGATATGACCCTGCAGGAAGAACTCGACTATATAGAAAGACTCAGACACGGAAGCGCTGAAGCATTCCGGGTGCTGTTCGAGCATTATTACCCTTTATTCTTCTCATTCGCGAAAAGGCTTCTGCAGGATGACTTTGCTGCGGAAGACGTGCTGCAGAATGTATTTCTGCGGATTTGGTGCAGGAAAGAACGGTTGGACAGCTCAAGAAGCATGAAAAACTACCTGCTCGTCGCGGTCAGGAACGAAATTTTCTGTCATTACAGAGACATTTTTCTCAAACGGAGTGAAGAAATCAGCGATATCCACATCGACACCGGCATGTCCACTGAAGACAAGGTCGAAACCGGCGAACTGAAAAACAGGATAGAGGATGCCGTCCGGAAAATGCCCGAGCGCAGACGGACGATATTCGACATGAGCAGGAAAAACAATCTTTCCAATGCGGAAATAGCTGCAAGACTCGGACTTTCCGTACGGACGGTCGAAAAGCACATAGAAGTCGCCCTGAAAGACATCCGAAAAGGGCTGCACCTCTCCATAATAGTCCTCATCGGCATATTATGAATGTCGCAAGCCCTGAAATTCCACCCTCCTCCCCTCAGGCTCCATCAAAAAAATAAAAAATTCCGTCTTCCGGCTACGTAGTCGGAGGAGGAAATGCATACTATAATAAACAACATAAATTCGTCGGACTTACATCAAATCATGAAAAAAACAGATATTGAATCCGGACTTTTGAAATACATGGAAGGGAAAAGTTCGCCTGTCGAAAAGGCTCTCGTCAAAAAATGGCTTTCGGCCAATATCGCCAAGCCGGAATACGATGCCGTTTTCGAGAAACTTTTGGACGAGACCCGGACAGAAGAGAACGAAGCCGTGACAAAACGTGCCTTCGACAGGATACAGGCTTCCATACGCGACAGAAAGAGAAACAGGACGGTAAGAATACTCGCAGCAGCCAATGCTGTTCTCGCTGCCGCGGCAATAGCGCTGTTTGCCATCATATTCAGGCCGGAAGACGCTGCGGAATGGAGGGAAATATATGTTGCGAAAGCAGAAAAACAGGAACTGGCATTGCCGGACGGCTCTAAAATATGGATCAACTCCGATACCAAGGTCATATACCCCGAACGCTTCGGGAAAGACTTCCGGAAAATCTATGTAGACGGTGAAATCTATGCAGACATCGCAAAGGACAGTAAAAAACCGTTCGTCGTATCCGCTTCCGGAGTCGAAGTGGAAGTGCTCGGGACCCAGTTCGACCTGAAAGCGTTCGCCGAAGACAGGAACGTCGATGTCACCCTGATAGAAGGGTCCGTAGCGCTGAAAGGGACCGGGGAAGGCAGGGAATTCTCGAGGATAATGACGCCGGGAGAAATGCTGCGATATGACAAGACGACAGATACCGTCAGGGAATTCGCCGTAGATACGCTCGAATACAGTTCATGGAGGACCGGCAATATCCTGAAATTCATGGACTGCACCTTAGAAGAAATCGCAGCCGACTTGGAGAGGCGTTTCGATGTCAGAATAGTGATCGAGGACAAGACGATAGCCCGGACAAGATATTACGCTTCCTTCATCAACGATGAAGACATCGACACCATCCTCGCCACGATGAACGGCAGCGGGATCATGGACATTGTCCGAAAGGACAACATTATCATCATCTCATCCCGCACAGGACGCTGAATCCACATAAACACTGAAACTACCAATTCAAAATCAATATGATCAAATCATTGACAACTAAACGAAATCAGGCCCGTGGGGGGGGGAAGATTCCGCGAATTCTCCTCGTCGCGGCAGCCTTTCTTGCCTCTTTGTCCCTGCAGGCTCAGAGCATCACTCTGAACATTGAGAACGCTACCATCGGCAGGGTGCTCGAAACCATTCAGAAAGAGTACGGATACTCTTTTTCCATCAACACCGGCGCAGTGGATATTTCACAGAAAGTCACTGTAAAGGCGGATGCATCCGACATAGAAGATGTACTGGAACAGATTTTCAAAAACGCCTCTGTCGAGTACAGAATCGACGGGAAAATAATTTCCGTAAATGAGAAAAGGACAGACGACCGTGCGTCCGGGGAAAAGGAGGCCGTCATCTCCGGACATGTGGCAGATTCCGAAAATTTTCCTTTGGCAGGAGTAGCTGTCGTAGTGAAAGGAATGGCAGTAGGGACATCGACGGATGCTGACGGATATTTTTCTTTTCCTGCACCTGCCGGGTCCGGCGACATCGTGCTGCAGCTGACCTTTCTCGGCATGAAATCAGTGGAAATGCCTGCTACTCCGGGCGTTCCGCTCATGATCACGATGGAGTCCGACAGCGAATATCTCGATGAATTAGTGATAGTGGCGTACGGATCACAGAGACGCGAACTCGTAACCAATGCCATCAGTTCTTTCAAGCCGGACGAAAACATGGCCAGGACGGCGCTCAGCCCTACGGAATTGCTCCAGGGAAGAATCGCAGGCGTCAATATCTCCACATCATCCGGAAACCTCGGCACATCGGAAAGGATGAGTATCCGCGGTGCGAGTTCTCTGAGTGCGAGCAACGAGCCTCTCTATGTCATCGACGGGATACCTCTGAACAACGAGACCGGTTCCCTGTACAGCTTCGGAGAGGACCTGAGTTCCCTGTCCGTCCTGAATCTGAACGACATAGAATCGATAGAGGTGCTCAAGGATGCTGCTTCCGCAGCAATATACGGCTCCCGCGGCACGAACGGAGTCATCCTCATCACCACGAAATCGGGAAAGGAAGGCCGTTCGGAAATAAAGGTGAACTACAATTTCGGCATATCCGAATTCGCACGCAAGAACAGGATACGCTACGCCGACTCGGCATCCTGGATAGAGGTTTACAATGAGGGAATAGACAACTACAACGCCCAGAACGGCTTCACTCCCGAAAGCGCAGGCTATATCACCCATATCCGGAATCCGTTCGGGAATCTGCCGGATACGGAATGGCTCGATGTCATCACCCGCATGGCAATGCAGCACAATGCCGACATTTCGTTTTCAAGCGGAACTGCCAAGACCAAAATCTATGCAGGAGCGAATTTCAGCTATCAGGAAGGCGTCATAAAGACGAACGACATCACGAAAGTCAACCTGAAACTGAATCTTTCCCACAAGATGAACAAATGGCTCGAAATCGGAGGAAACATGAGCGGGAACTTCCTGAAAAACAACAGGGTGCCAGGCGCCTCCCTCGGCTCGACCATTGTGGCGCGCGCCGTGGAGCAAAGGCCTTTCGACCGCCCGTACAAACCAGACGGAAGCTACTATCTCGGAGGAACGGACGAACTTTCGAGGCACAACCCTGTCCAGATTCTTTCGGAAGAGACTTCGTATGTAAACAATTACCGTTTCCTCGGCTCGCTCTGGGCTCAGGCGAATATCACGAAAAAGCTGAAAGCCAAAGTGTCTTTCAATACGGACGCAGGCTACACTTTGGACTATCTGTACTACAACGCCAACCATCCCTACAAGGAGGACAACGGAAGGGTCATCGAGAAAAACCGCTTCCTGATGAGCAACCTCGTGGAGACTTTCCTCAACTATGACGACCAATGGGGCGACTTCACTTTCGGCGCGATGGCCGGACATTCTTTCCAGAAGACCATGGCACGCTCCAGCAGCATGGACATGCAGAATTTTCCGTCGCCGTCGTTCAACACCGTGGGTGTAGCGGCCGTAATGTCCGGCGTCACGGGAGGAATCTCGGAATATGCCATCGAATCGTGGTTCGCCAGGGCTAACGTAGCCTGGAAAGACCGGTACATCCTGAATGCCACCATCAGGACCGACGGTTCGAGCCGTTTCGCCCCTAAATACAGGTGGGGATATTTCCCTTCCGTATCCGTAGGCTGGAACATCTCGGAAGAAAATTTCTGGAACGCCCCGCGTACGGACCTGAAATTCCGTCTCAGCTACGGAAAGACCGGAAACCAGGACGGCATCAGCAACTACGGCTGGCAGCCTCTCATCAGCGGAGGGTATGACTACGGCGGCGTCAGCGGCATAGCCATCAGTTCCAAAGGAAACGAAAACCTCACATGGGAGACGGCGGACCAGTACGATTTCGGATTCGACCTCTCGTTTTTGGACGGGCAGATCAACATGATGTTCGACACATATCTGAAAAACACGCACAACCTCCTGTATACAAAGCCGATGCACGCCACTTCGGGTCAGACGTCGATGCTGAGCAACATAGGCTCCATGCGCAACTACGGAGTCGAATTCACGCTCAACACATACGCGAATCTCGGTCCGGTACAGTGGAACTCCTCTTTCAACATCGCGCACAACAAAAACAGACTGACGGAACTGCTCGGCAGCGACATCATACCGATAGGCTCCAACCACGCGATGCAGGTCGGACAGGAAGTCGGCTCTTTCTATCTGCTGAGATTCGACGGAATCTATCAGTATGACGGAGAGGTGCCGCAGCAGGAATATGACATGGGAGTACGCGCCGGTGACATCAGGTATTACGACAAGGACGGGAACGGCATAATCAACGACTCCGACAGGGAAATAGTCGGCTCCGCCAATCCCGACTTCACCGGAGGATGGAACAACTCTTTCTCCTACAAAGGCCTGAATCTTAGCATTTTCTTCACGTTCAGCTATGGCGCCGACATATACGCGCAATGGATGACCGGCCCTACGAGAATGGGAAACTATCAGGGCCTGCTGCAGGAATGGGCCGACAACAGATGGACCGGCCCTGGAAGCACAAACAAATATCCGCGTACGGTCTACTCCTATCACGGGAACAACAGCAGGGCATCCACCTATTATCTGAAAGACGGCTCTTTCATAAAACTGAAATCGGTGATGCTTTCCTACAATCTGCCGGAAAAATGGCTGTCGGCGATGAAACTGCGTGAATGCCGGGTTTATATCCAGGGTGAAAATCTCGCCCTTATCAGCAAATACCCCGGCTGGGATCCTGAAATCTCGACAAGTCTTTCGCCGCAGCTCATAGGCATAGACAACTACGGCGTACCTGTCCCGACCATATACAAACTCGGAATAAACCTCACATTCTAATGACCGGAAAGATGAAAAACACGCTTATATTACTTATACTGGCTATCCTGTGCAGTTCGGGATGCGGCAGTCTTCTCGATCTCGACCCTCATTCCGGAGTATCCCCCGGCTCGGTCGATACGAAAGACATCGAATCACTGAGAAGCGGAATGTATTACAATGTTCAGGAAAATCCGGGAACGCTGTCATACATAATGTTCGATCTCATGGGAGGCAACCTCACTACGAAATCCAGCACCAACGCCCTCGATCTGATAAATTCCCTCACTACGGCCATGAGCTCGGAAGTGGCGGACCAGTGGCAGGGATACTACAAGGCGATGATGCAGGTGAACAATGTATACAGCATCGCCCAGGGCCTCGAAGAAGGAGAACAGAAAAACAGGGTGCTCGGAGAATGCCATTATTTCAGGGCATACCTGCACCTTTGCTTGGTGACCCGCTTCGGAGATGTCCCGCTGATGCAGGAAAATACCGATGATCTGGTATCCAGGACGCCGAAAGATGAAGTCTGGAGATTCATATATGACGAACTCGGCTATGCCATGGACCTCCTCGGAAGCCCTGACGAGGGCTATTATTACCTCTCCTCCGATGCGGCAAAGGCCCTCAGAGCCCGTGTCGCCCTCTATATCGGGGAAAAGGAAGAAGCAGCAAGATTGGCGGAAAGCCTGATAAACGACGCTCGGTACGGGCTCGACAGCTACGACAGGATTTTCAGGGGAGCACAGAACACCGAAATCATCTTCGCATTCTCCTGTCTCACCTCGGACCAGTCCAAAATCACGCTCAGCTCGTATTTCTATTCATACAATCACCCTAACTCGGGAAGTTACGTCTATGCTCCGGCAGGAGACGTGATGACCATGTACACCGACGGGGACAACAGGAAAGACATATCCATCACCACGCTCGACAACCTCGATTTCATCAACAAATACCCGAGCGGGCAGACAGGCACCGACCCTGTCGTCATATCCCGGCTCGGTGAAATGTATCTGATCAGCGCCGAAGCGCAGGGACTTGAGGACGGAATCGGCAGACTGAACGAACTCAGGAGTTTCAGAGGCCTCGATCCGGTGTATCCCGCTACGGAATCCAAGTATTTGGACGCCATCTTAGAAGAA
Organism: uncultured Bacteroidales bacterium; assembly: GCA_944323295.1. GTDB lineage: Bacteria > Bacteroidota > Bacteroidia > Bacteroidales > UBA932 > Cryptobacteroides. The sequence goes on from CALUSD010000165.1 coordinate 6,250, forward strand.
AGGAGGAAGGAACTGCTGTGCGAGGGCCACAGATGGTACGATCTCGTACGCACGGGAAAAGCAGTGGAGACCCTCGGCATACAGCAGTACCAGACCCTGCTTCCGATTCCTGCAGAAGAACGCATGGTGAACGAAAATCTCTCCCAGAATCCGGGATATTGATGAAACCGTCCAATTAGTCGAATTAATGGAACATTTTGACATGAAACACATACTGAAAATTTCATTGCTTGCCGTCATTTCCGCCATGATTGCCGGCTGCGGCAAAGACAGCTTCGATCTTCCGGACTACTACACGCGAACGGCTTCGACCTCACTCGGGCAGAGCATCGTGGACGGCTCGGGAGACTATATAATGCATGTAAAAAACGACACCCAAACCAAGGTCGCGGATGGAGTGACACTCCTGGAAATGGGTATTCTCGATCCTGACGGTCATGCGGTAGAGTTTTTCCTGTACACGGTAGCCCTCGGCCCCGCTTCCGTGATATCCGTAGCTCCTGAAAGCGAATCGACAGCCGAAAAACTGAGCAAGATGGCTGCCGATGTGGAAAATCAGGGCAGATATACCGTACTCGGAGGCATAAGTGCCGGAGAACCGGCAGCGACATCCGGGAGTTTTTTCGCCATACTGAACGACGGATCCGCCATCTGCCTTTCTGCAGAAGAATATGCGGAATATGAAGAAAAAATCATATGCGAAGCAGGAGGACAGGCGCATTTGGTAGAAAACGGCTATGTCCTTCCTCAAACGGATGTCACGACACAGGCACGCTCGGCTGTCGGAGTATCTGCAGACGGAAATGAAGTCTACCTTTTGGTCGTGGACGGAGGAGATTTCTACTACTCGAACGGCATAGGCTGCGATGACCTCTCCCTGCTTATGAAAGGCTGCGGAGCGAGCGACGCCATTGCCCTGAGCTCAGGTGCCGATGTGACCGCCGTATGGCGCAATATCCGTTCGGAAATACTGTTCGAGCCTCTCAACAGGCCTTCGAACAAAGGGATAGAGGCGGAAACAGCCGGAGGCCTTGTCATCGTACGATAACGCTGGGCCGGCGACATTCAATAATTGAAACTACCGCATTAATTCATTAAAACGGAAAAAATGAAAAAGTACTTTCAACTGACCATACTGCTGACTGCGACAGTCATGTTGTCCGGCTGCCTCGGCAGCGAGGACAATACCGGATTCGATCCCGAAACTCCGGAAATCGCATTCGCTGAAAATACCATCACCGTAGGCAGTGAAGGAGGTGAATTTCCTCTGAAACTGGAATCCAACCTGCCATGGCGCATCATCTCCGGCGCCACCTGGATCTCGGTATCCGAAAATCACGGGATGTCCGGAGAGGAAATCACTGTCACCGTACAGCGAAACAGAACGAGGGAATCCCGCACTGCAACACTCACGGCATACGTCACCGAAGACTATACCACTGAATTCACCGTCATCCAGAACGCTGCTTCGGCAAGCGAATCTTTCACTTACTACGTCAAGACCGACGGCAATGCCGAAGCATCGGGTTTCTCATGGGAGGAAGCTACCACGCTGCCTACGGCAATGGATCTCGTGGGCGATGGGGACGTGATTTGCCTGGCAGCCGGGACCTATACGCCGGTAGCCCTGCTTACAGGCGGAAGCGATGAGAAGGAAAAGACTTTCGAAATACACAGCAACTTCACCCTCGAAGGCGGTTATCCTGCAGATGCTGTCACCGGGGCCGTAGCCGATCCTGCCGCCAATGTGACGACACTGAGCGGAAATCTCGGAGGCGGAATCTCGGCCTGGCACGTCGTGACAGTGACGGCAGTTCCGTACGGAAATGCATCCGCAGTGTTGAAAAACCTCAACATCACAGGCGGAGAAGGATATGAAACTTCGGAAGAAATATTGAGGAGCGTCGGGAATTCCATTATAGATGCGGGTAAAGGCGGCGGTCTCTTCATCGGAAGGTCGAATACCAAGGTGATAAACTGCACCATCTCGGGAAATTCATCCTGCCATGCTGGCGGTGTCCTCGTATACATCGGGGCCAATGCCGAATTCGAGAACTGCCGCATCACCGGCAACACCGCGGAGAACAACGGAGGCGGCATCTGGAACCAGGGGGCTACGGTGTATATGAACAACTGCACCATAGACAGGAACATTGCCGGGCAGCAAGCTGCCGGCTACTACTCCATCGACTCCGACGGGGCTCCGAGCGTCAGCCGTATCTACAACACGAGTATTTCATACAACGACAACACCCTCTACAACGCCAAACGTTCGGGCGGGGCTACCTACATCAGGGCCGGTTCGGATGCGGTATTCGTAAACTGTACCTTTACCGGCAACAAGGCAGGCTACGGCGGAGTGGTATCGGGCCACGGGACAGGAGCCTGGCCGTCGAAATCGACTTTCATAAGCTGCACCATGACAGGAAATTCCGCTGCGGACGGTGGCGGAGCCCTGTTCGCCTACAACGACTACGCTGACGTGCGTGCGTACAACTGCATCGTCTCCGGCAATACAGGCCCGGCCTCAAGTACCGATGCCGGAGTTCTCGACGGGGTGAATCCATCTCATGTACAGGTATTCGGATCCATACTCGGCAGCTCGCTGCTGAATGATGAGGGCGGGACCGTAGCCGGATGGACATTCTCCGCTTCCGGGATGCTCGGAAGTTATGACTACTACCACGGAGCCTCCACACAGACATTCCCTCTGACGGAATCGGACGACAACCCTGCCATAAATCAGGGAATGTCATACGAGGCGCTGAGTTCCATAGCCTCGGGATTCTCCCCTGCCGTCGATTCCGAAATATTGAAAACGGACCAGAACGGCCTCGTAAGGTCCCTCAACTCGATCGGCGCCACTACCTTAGAGTGACATGTCATCTCGAGCGGAGCCGCAGGCGCAGTCGAGAGATCTGCCAAAGATTAATCAAATAAATAAACAGATCTCTCGACTACGCTCGAGATGACAAGAAAAAGCGCTCGAGATGACAATAAAAGGCGCTCGAGATGACAATAAAAGGCGCTCATGATGACAATAAAGTACAACATTGCAAGAACAGAAATATTCAATACAATGAAAAAATTCATACCCCTTCTGACCATCGGCATCATTGCGGCAGCAGCCCTGACAGGATGCCAGAAAGAAAACTTGGACGAAGACCCGAATTCAAATCAGGACTTCACCGTAAAAGCCTCCGCTGACGGCGAAATCTATCCTGAATTCCGCACAGGAGACGAAATCATGGTCATCTGTGCAGATGAAGTCTACACTTTCTCCACTGAAAAAGGCGGAAAAACTGCCGATTTCAAGGATACTGAAAGCAGGCTCACGACAGAGATTATCGGAAACAACCCGGTAAGCGCCCTGTTCAACTGCTCGAACATGTACGGAACATTCCGCATTCAGGCAGAACAGACATACGGGAACGGAGCGAGCTCCACGGCCATACCCATGTACGCATATACGATGAATCCTCCGGCCGGCAATGCCCTCGACCTGACATTCAAGCCGTTGGCCTCGATATTCAGGCTCGTGATCCAGCCATACGCCCTGTCCATGGACAAGCTGACCATAGAGCCGGCTGAAGGTGCTTCCGTCACCGGTGGCGCAATGGCGGGAGGTTACACGGTCGATGCGTCATCCGGTACGGTAAAGGTAACCAACGAGATAAATTCCGTTTCCGTAGAATTTCCGTCATCCATGAATCTGAGCGAAGGTGCGACGATAGATATCCCCGTGGGCTGGTTTACCGTAGAAGGCGGCCTGACCCTGACCGTCACCTACAACGGCACTCAGGAATACACCTCCACGATATGGCAGGACGGACTGGTATCGAGCTACACGGACAACAGCGGCATCAAGTCCTCTATGATCATGACTGAGGAATTCACCTTCGACGCCAACGCATTCCCTCGCGACTGGTACGTGAAGACTACAGGCTCTGCCGACAGCAAGGGCCTCTCATGGTCTGCGCCGGCCACCCTTTCGGCAGCCCTCGAAAATGCCGTATCGGGCTCGACCATCCATATTGCCGCAGGCACCTACAGTCCTGAAAATTATCTGAACGATGTCGAAGGGGCCGCCGCCTCGGATGAGTTCAAGAGCTTTGCAGTCATGAAAAACGTCGCCCTCGTCGGAGGCTATCCAGCCGATGCAACAGAAGGTGCCGTACCTTCGTCCGGCAATGAGACTGTCCTCGACGGCGGAAACAAGTCGTTCCATACCGTAGTGGTCGGCGCTCCTGTCGTGGCAGGCGAAAAGGTGTCGATGAGCGGTCTGACTATACGCGGCGGAGCGAACGATGCTGCAATGGCCGACTACAGCGTAGCGATGAATGAAAGGACGCTGGCGGGAAACTACGGTGCAGGAATGGCTATATTAGGGTCGGTCATAGACATGAATGACGTGACCGTGACAGGCAATAACGGCAACAACGCCGCCGGCCTGTTCTGCATCGGCAGCAAAATCACCATGACCGGATGCTCCGTGACTTCGAACATTTCTACCGGGAACGGCGCGGGCGCCTGGTTCACGACCGATACCGATTTGGTGATGGACGGATGTACCATCAGCGGAAACGCGACAAACGGAGGCATAGTCGGAGCCCTGTACCTGTATGTGCCGGCTGACGCGGCAATGAAGGCAGATATCCGCAATACGGTGATTTCGGACAATGCGGCGAAAAAGGTTGACGGTACCGAGTACAATCAGGGCGGAGTGTATGTCCGCGACGACAGCGGAAGCATGCTGCTCGAATCCTCATTCACGAACTGTACGTTCAGCGGAAACAAAGGCGGTATGGGCGCGGCTCTGACAGTGCTGAATGCAAAATCGACATTCACAGGATGTAAATTTACCGGCAACAGGGCAGAAAACAGCAACGGTCAGATTTATGTAAATACGTCTTCCGGCGCCGATGCAGTAGCAGTATTCGACGGCTGCACGATAAACGGCAATTATGCGAAAGGTCTCGGGTCCGGCATTTACGTATATAATAACGGAGGGGCCATCGACATTCATGTCCTCAACTCGGCATTTTATGACAATACCACCGGAGGCCGCGGCGGAGCGCTGTATGCAAGGAATAATCAGAGTGGAGAAGTCAACGTGACCTGCGTAAACAGCACGTTCTCCGGCAATACGGCAGGTTCGTGGGGAGGAGCCATCAATCTTTACGGAGCCGCTGCCAAACCTGTATGCGTAAATCTCATCAGCTGCACCGTTACCGACAATGAGACTACGAACACCACATACAAGGGCGGCGTCAGTCTTGAGACCGACGGGACGACGCTCAACACGTGGAACAGCATCATTGCCGGCAACATGACTGACGGCAGTATCACCGACGTAGTCATTGCCTCCGGCAAAAACGGGGTTGCGAATCATTACTACACATTCGTCGGCAACCTTTATTACAACGCGGGAGGCGTTCAGACCGCAGTCTCCCCTGTTTTCGATTATGCCACGATGATAGGCGGCATTGCCGACAACGGAGGGGCTACCATGACATGCAAACTCACTGGGGACGCATCCTCGAATCCGGCATTCGGAAACGGAATGACGACAGCGGAACTTGCAGAGCTTGCCGATGACACCGTATCCGCAAATGTCCTTTCGGCAGATCAGAACGGCAATGCCCGGACCGATGCGGACAGGATAGCCGGGGCCTGCTGCGTGAAATAATAAAATTTGAACAATGAAAGTTTCTTTAAAGACAGTATCAACATTGTTTCTCTGTGCAGGCATCATCTCCTGCACAGGGGAACTCGATAACGGAGAGCAGGGCGGGAATCATGCCATCGATTTTCCCGAAAACCCGGTGATAGTCGGCTACAGTTCGGATACATATCAGGCTGCCGTGATTTCCTCCGACGAATGGATAGCAGAGCCTGCGGACGACTGGATTTACGACGTAGTCAAAACCGGGGAAGGCATAGAATTCACGGTGGAAGCCAATGATGCGGACACTTTCCGTGACGGAGGAATATTGTTCTCCGTTCCAGGGTCGTCGTACACAAGGACATTGACTGTCAGGCAGTCTGGAAATACCGGAAAACTCAGTGTAGAAAAGACGGAAATCAGCATTGCCACGACAGGTGGCACTCAAACAGTTTCAGTAAGTTCAGCCGAAAACTGGACTGTCTCGACGGCCACGGGATCTACATGGCTGACGGCCGAGAAAGTCAACAGTTCCACGCTTTCGGTATCGGCAGGACCGAACTATTCCGGCTCGCCCCTCGAAGCTGAATTGACCCTGAGCACGGTATCCGGGGCGGAGAGCATAGATATCACCGTGATACAGGAAGCTGACAACAGTGCATTTTTCGGAGCCTCGACCGAAGCCGGACGGAAATTCGTACACAAGTCGGGACTTGCAACTTCCGTTATTTTTGACGATTTTTACAGTTTGAGAGATAATGTCGATGTGTTGGAAATCCAATATATGGGCAATGCTTCCGGGACATCCGCCCCTTACAGCCTGTTCGTATTCGATGTCAGGCTCGGAGGCAAGGCCGTGGTAGCCGTCAGCTGTACCGGCAATGATGCATCGACCGTCAAGGCTGCAGATACGGAGCTGACCGGAACTTCCATCGTGAGGGAAAAATTGGCGGCAATGCAGGCGGACCTGACTGATGCGACTGTGCTCGGTGGCGTGAACGGAGACTTTTTCTACGGTGCCGGGAGCAATCCCGAGAGGAACAATCTTCTGCACGGTGTGATGTACAAGGACGGCGTATGCCTGAAAGGCACTTTCGACGGCGGAGCGGCCTGCACCGTATTCGCGATAATGAAAGACGGCACTGCGCGCATATTGACCCAGTCGCAGTATGCAAATGAAAACGATAATATTTACGAAGCCATAGGCGGCAGGCAGCATCTGCTTTCATCCGGAGTGCCGATAACGTTCACGGATACGCGGTTTGAGCCGAGGACCGTGGTCGGTACGGGAGATGACGGGAAAAGAGTGATCATCGCTGTGATGGACGGGCGCAGGGACAGCTATTCCGTGGGAGCGTCTTATGCCGTGATGGCTGATGCTATGTTGGCTTTGGGTGCTGATGATGCCATCAATTTGGATGGAGGCGGCTCGTCAACCTTTGCCGTGAAGACGGGAACGGGAAGCGATATGGATGATTTCGAAACGCTCAACAGGCCTACGGATAACGCCGGCGAAAGGGCCGTAGTAAACGGTTTGGCCATAATCGAAAAGTTATAAGGATATTATGAAAAAGTTACTCGCTGTCGTAATTTTTATCTGCGGATTATGTTCGGGCGCACATGCTCAGGAGGCGGCCGATTCTGCCGCATTCGCGGATGCGGACTGGACCGTGGAGGAACTCGGAAAGGGTGCCGTGGCCAAATACGCGCAAATGAGCATGTTCGGGGCTGTACAAAGCATCTGCGTGATAAAATATCCTGCCTCGCGATATGAGACGAAGCTGATTTACAGTCCGGGAGAAGATGCAGATATTACCAGCCGTCTTGCCGAGGATGCGGGAGCGGACTTTGCCATGAATGCAAGTTATTTCAATGTCAAGACTCATTATTCCACCGTATACTGCAAGGTCGGAGGCGAAGTGCTCTATTCCATGACGAATCCACGGGAAGCCTACAGGGTGAACGGCATCATCGGCTTGAAAGACAGGAAGGGACGGAAGATAACGATAGAGGCCTGCGACACCTCGGACTATTCGGCAACGACCGGAAAATGGTATTCTGCAATAGCTGCAGGGCCTGTGCTCATGAAAGACGGTGATATGGTTGTGCCTCGGGGAACAGACAATTCATCTCAGTTCCATGACAAAAGGCATCCGCGCTCCGTCATGGGCATAGATGAAGACGGATGGGTATATCTCGTAGTGATAGACGGCCGGTCTGCCGGCAATGCCGCAGGCACCACGATATACGAAACCGCCTGCATCTGCCGCCTGCTCGGAATGTCCGATGCCATCAATTTGGACGGCGGCGGCTCGTCCGTCCTCTGGACCGAAGACACCGGAGTACTCAGCCATCCGAGCGACAACAAGATATTCGATCATGAAGGGGAACGCGTTGTTCCGAGCATAATTGCAGTGTTCTGAGGCAGATCTCTCGACTGCGCTCGAGATGACAAAGTGCTCGCTGTCTCCACCTCCCTGTAGTGAATATAACTCAATTTAACAAAAAAAGCTGCGGAGACGATAAATGTCTGCCGCAGCCTTTTAATATTATGCTCGAAACCTTAGTCGTTCAGTGAGAAGCGCTTAAAATCAAGGATTTTGGCATCCTTGTCCACGCCTGCGAGATAGTCCTTGACAGAAACCTTGCCGTCGCCCATCTGATACTCCTGCTCCTCGAGGGTATTCTCCTTGAAGAACTTGTTCAGACGGCCGTTGGCGATATTCTTGATCATGGCCTCAGGAAGATTAGCCGCTTTCTCTGCAGAAACGGTCTTGATAATCTCACGTGCCTGATCCGCCTGCTCCGGAGTAAGCCAGCCTTTTGCCGTGTTGGAAGCGATGTGATCCTCGCTGTCGACATGGGCAGGATTGATTCCGGCCTTTTCGAGAGCCGCATTCACAGCCTTTTTCACCAATTCTTCCTTCGTCTTCTCGACAGCCACTGCAAGTTCGTTGTCAATAACACTCTGCGGAACAGACTCCTTGTTTACGGCCACAGGATTCATGGATGCCACCTGCATGGTGATTCCCTTGCCGGCTTCTACCGGAACTTCCTTGTTGAAAGCCACCACAGCGGCGAGTTTGCCGTTGATCTTGTGGATGTACGATGCTATATAAGGAGCCTCTACGCAAGCATAGTATGCGATGGAGTGCTTTTCACCGGTCTTTCCGGTCTGCTCCGTAACGGCTGCTTCCACAGTCCTGCCGTCAGCAAGTTTGCAGGCCATAAGAGCCGCAGCATCTGCAGGGAACTGAGCAAGAGCCGCATCGGCGATAGCATTTGCCAAAGCCTGGAATTCTTCGTTCTTGGCCACGAAGTCCGTCTCGCAACCGAGAGCCACGAGGATAGCCTTGTTTCCATCCACCTTGGCGATAGCGGCGCCTTCGGAAGTCTCCCTGTCAGCCCTTTTCGCTGCCACGAGCTTGCCTTTCTCGCGGATGATCTCCTGTGCTCTTGCATAGTCGCCTTCAGCTTCCACGAGAGCCTTTTTGCAGTCCATCATGCCTGCGCCGGTCATTTGACGCAATTTCATTACGTCAGCTGCTTTAATTTCCATATTCACAAGAATTTTGAATGTTTGTACCTTACTCAGCCTTTGCCTCGGCCTCTTCCTCCGTCCCGGCTGCAACTTCTGCTACAGGAGCCTCTGCAGGAGCTGCTTCTGCCTTGGGAGCTTCTTCTACAGTCTCTTCTGCCTTTGCCTTGCGGGTGCGGAGCTTCTTGCCGCCCTGAGCCGCAGCGTCGGTCTGCTCCGGAGCTTCCTTTTCTTTCTCGAGTTTCCTCTCGCTGAGCCCCTCGGCTACAGCTGCGCAGAGCACGTCTATGATATACGAAATGGATTTTGTCGCATCGTCATTGGCCGGAATCACATAATCAACTGGTGTAGGATCGCAGCAAGTATCAACCATTGCGATAACCGGGATGTTCAGACGATTGGCCTCCTTCACGGCATTCATCTCTTTCTGCACGTCCACTACGAAAAGTGCGGACGGAAGACGGGTCAGATCCTTGATAGACCCGAGGTTTTTCTCCAATTTCGCTCTCTGACGGGTAATCTGCAGACGCTCGCGTTTTGCAAGGGTGTCGAAAGTACCGTCTTCGATCATCTTGTCGATGGTATTCATCTTCTTGACAGCTTTGCGGATGGTAGGGAAGTTGGTAAGCATTCCGCCCGGCCATCTTTCTGTCACGAAAGGCATGTTTACGGCTGCGGCTTTCTCGGCCACCACCTCTTTTGCCTGTTTCTTCGTAGCTACGAACAGGATTTTGCGGCCTGAGCGCGCAAGCTGTTTCATCACGTTCGCAGCCTCGTCTATCTTAGCTATACTTTTATGCAGGTCGATGATGTGGATTCCGTTCTTCTGGTCGAAAATGTACGGAGCCATCTTAGGATTCCACTTCCTTGCCAAATGTCCGAAATGAACACCTGCATCAAGCAGTTCTTGGAAATTTGTTCTTGGCATTTTAAAAATGTATTTTACTTGTTTTTACTTTTCCCCGTGGGTCGTCATTGCTGCCCGCAGGGACTTTCTCATCAATCCGGAGTAGCGGCATGGCCGGTCTCCCGAATTTTCCGCAGCCTGTCAAATCCCGGTAGCCGACGGGAATTCGCATCCCCCTCTGGATCCGCAGATTTATGATACCGGCCGCACGATAATGTAAATCGTCAGGCAAATATTAACGTTTGCTGAACTGGAAGCGCTTACGTGCACCAGGCTGACCAGGTTTCTTTCTTTCGACTTCGCGTGCATCGCGGGTAAGAAATCCGTTGGATTTCAATGCAGGACGGTAAGCCTCTCTGTCTATCTCGCTGAGTGCGCGGGATATACCGAGCCTGATGGCCTCTGCCTGACCTTTGATTCCGCCACCGTCGACATTGACCTTCACGTCAAACTGTCCTGCCGTACCGGTAACTTCGAAAGGCTGGTTCACGATATAACGGAGCGAGTCGTCTTTGAAATAATTCTCGACTTCACGACCATTGATAGTGATGTTGCCTTTCCCGGCAACGACATAAACACGAGCGACTGCCGATTTACGTCTTCCAAGGGCGTTTGTTACTTTCATCTGTCTAAATTTCGTTTAACTTGATTGTTTTTGGTTGCTGTGCCTGGTGCGGATGCTCGCTTCCCTGATACAGGTAAAGATTGTTGATGAGCTTTGCGCCAAGACGGTTTTTAGGAAGCATGCCTTTAACAGCCATCCTTACAAGCTCGGTAGGTTTCTTCTTCAATACCTCCTTAGGAGTGGTGAAGCGCTGTCCTCCCGGATAACCGGTATGACGGACGTACACCTTGTCAGTCATCTTGTTTCCTGTAAGCCTGATCTTGTCTGCGTTGATAATGATGACATTGTCGCCGCAGTCCATGTGTGGAGTGAAACTTGGCTTATTCTTTCCGCGAAGTATGAGGGCTACGCGGGAAGCAAGACGTCCGAGCACCAGATCGGTAGCATCGATGAGAACCCACTCTTTTTTGATATCGCCAGCTTTGAGCGATACTGTTTTGTAACTTTGTGTGTCCACTGTCTTGATTTTTAAATGGTTAATACTAAAAATGCGATCCCTACACTAAATAGGGGTCGCAAAGATAGCAATTATTTTCAATTCGGCAAAATATTAATTCCTTACCACTTACCAGGTCCTCTTCGGTGTTGAATCTGCATTTACCATTTATCTGTTACCGTCGATTGCCGCATGGATGACATTGCCAGACAGTGAACCGCTGTCGGACAATATTATCCGGTAGCCCTGGGCATCGATGCAATACCCTTCCGGGACGATGAGTTCTCCGACAAGACCGCTCCAGTCGATATGCGAATAAAGATGAATGGTGCGACTGTCGTCGCAATATTCGGCCAGTGCCTCTTCATCCAAAGGCTCCGTCTGCAGAATATCGAGCAAGGCCTCGGCATCCTCCTGGGAATATATTCCGGGACGCCGGTGCGCGACATTGCCTTCCGGCTCCGTATTCCAGTCCACGATAGTACAGCCGACTCCTCCATATGCTCCGTCCTGAACTGAAAGCTGCAGTTTCATGAACTGTCCGGCATCGAGCCTGTCCACATCCGCGAGACCGGCAAGAGAGGCGAAATATGTCTTGGATTTCCCGTCTATTTCAGCCGTCACCATAAAATATCCCGGCTGGAGCTCATCCGGCTGGCTTCCTTCCGCCACACCGTCATCCCGGCCGAACTCGAACGGATACACGTACAAAATACAGTCGCGCGGGTCGGTACCGTCTCTCGCGTCCCAGTGCCACACGATACCTTTCTGCGGAGTTTCATAGCCAGGCTCTCCTTCCTTTATCCACACATCCGCCTCGTCCCCGTCCATGGCACGCACCTTAGCGGCATCGAAAACGGCGGATGAATACAGGTTGGGAAACACGACGGTACACTGTTCGACCTGGGTAATGGAACCCAAGGCATCGATGTGGGAAAGCCCCGTCAGCTGGATTTTTGCCACAGGCCTGTAAAAAAGGAGCCGGACATAATTGCCGTTGTCCCGGTAGGTCACAGGTCCTTCCATGGCCGCGATGAAACGCTCCAACCCGGTATCTTTCTGAGTACCGAAAACCACTTTCCCGGAAGTCCTTCGGTCAGCAGACATGGTCACACCTCCGCCGGCGCCAGCAGGAGCAGTCCAGGCATAAAACGTATGTTCGGTATCGTAGCCGCTCCAGACCAGCTGCCCGTCGCCGGACGAATACTCGAGCCGGCCTTCGACCCCGTCTGCGGCAGAGTAGACGGAAACAGCCTCGGAAAGGCCGTCGACAGACTTGCAGACGGATATGTCACCGAATTCGGCATCGCTCGAACTGTTTATCATCACGAAATCTTTCTCGTCGAAACCGCTGCGCGTCCGGACATAACCGGCGGTGACGGCTCCGGAAAACGATATCTTTTCCCCGGACGTGAAACAGGACTCCGTGTCCCTGCTGCACGACAATAACGAGACTGCCGCAAAGATGCATGTCCGCGCCAAATGCATATGTTTCCTCATATTCATAGTCAATATTCTATATTTCCGATTTCTCCGGTAAAGTCATAGTTTCCGGAATTGTAACAGCTGTTGCTTCCCGACCAGTCGACATCTGACCTGCCGGCAAACGAGCCTATGAAATAAAGTTCGTCTTCATCGAAAACGAGAGCGGTGGAAATATTGTTCCTGACATCCACCCCGGAAACTGACTTCACCATGTACGACTGCCCGAAAGCGCCGCCGAGCGCGTAAATGGAATTGTCATACGGTTTGAACCCGGCACCTTCATAATCATGCCCGTATACGGTACCGAGAGCGATACAGTCCGACACTTCGGACACCGCATACGCATAGCCTGCCAAACCTCCGGTATAGGATCGTCCTTCACCATTGACAGTCCCGTCTATGGCAAATGCAAGTCCTCCGGTGACCGCTCCGGAAACCATGGAATTCGTCAGTGAGACTCCGGATGACATCTGGTCCGAGCCTCTGAGCATGCCGATCAGCCCTCCCGTGTACATCAGGACACCGCGCGAGCCTGCAGCAGTGACGTCTGCCGCGATGGCGCAATCGGAAACCGGACCTGCGGACAAGCCGACAAGTCCGCCGACATATCTTTCGCCTTCGGCATAGTCGATATTGCCCGACGAACTCTCAGGGAACCGGCAGCTGCATATCACATCGATTCCGGCACCGTCGGCATCGTTCATCATGCCGATATTTCTGAGCGAGCCGGAAGACTGTCCAACAATCCCGCCTATGTTTACCCTGCTGTACGACCGGTCCGATTCTGCCTTTACAGTGATGCTTCCGCCGGCTTCCACATTCAGAATGGTGCCGGAGTTATTGCCCAGAAGGGCACCTACATTGCATACGGCACCCGTCTCCGGTGGAATCACGGATATGGAGACATCCTTGATGCGGATATTGCTGACGACTGCGGAAACCGAACTTTCTTCAGCGAGGAT
>CALUSD010000166.1 GCA_944323295.1 uncultured Bacteroidales bacterium
GTCGATATCGAGGGCGGCATCGGAATTGCCCTCCCAGCGGCGGCAATAATACAAGACGTCGTAAATTCTTCCTATTTTATACTCCCTGCTGATTCTAAGTCCCATGGCATAGTCTTCACCATAACTCGTATTCGGGAAGCCCAATTTTCGAGCCACAGATGTCCTGAATGCCCGCGGTGCGCCCAATCCGTTGATACGCAAAGCATTGTTCGGACCGTTCTCATCTGTCCATTCACGATGGTCTATCACGCCCGGAGGAATCGGAGAAAGTGAAAAATCAGTCATCAGGTACGAGCCTATGACCATGGCGCAGTCCTGCCTGCCGAACTCCCCTACTATCGCAGCGAGGGTATTTTCCGAAGAATAGACATCGTCGCTGTCGAGCTGCACGGCAAATTCCCCGCATCTTTCGTCATTTATGGCGGCATTCCAGCATCCTCCGATCCCGAGATCCGTCCGTTCGGGAACGATATGCACGAGACGACGGTCCTGTACAGCCATTTCCGAGAGGATCTCAGTGGTGCCGTCAGTGGAATGGTTGTCCACAACGATGACATTGAAATCGAAATCGCATTTTTGGGAAAGGGCGCTTCCGACCGCATCCCCGACAGTTCGCGCTCTGTTGAAAACCGGGATTACGACCGAAGCCCTGACAGGGAAAATCATATTGCCTGAGGCATCCCCGGGCCGTTCATCCCCTGTTTGCGGACAAAAATCCGCCGTGCGCGTCCTGGTGTCGACATATGCTCCGATTTTTTTCAGATATTCCGTGCATATCCGCTCCATCTCCACCTGCACCTGCCTGTTTTTCGGGTCCACATAGTCGAACTGTTTTTCCCCGGATTTCCTGAGATCGGCAGCCACCGAAGTGTAAAGGAACTCTTTGATGTGCACTATATTGTTCATTTCGAGCCTGAGGGCATAGAGGGCGCCGAAACGGCAGTCGTCCGGAATCCGCAGGACAGCTTTCCTGAATGCATCAGTGCGGAACATCAGGACCGGTCCGAAGTCGAAATCATCCCTCAGCGCGCCTTTCCGGCAGTCGATAAGGGGATGTTTGCGGACAACTGCATTGCCGGAGGCATCATACACCTTTTCATGGTGGTCGGCGTAAAACATGTCCGCGCCCGTATCTTCGGCGACAGCCATCATCCTGTCGAGGGCCAGATAACCCGCTTCAAGGGGCGACGAGGACAGGTACAACAGGATATAGTCTTCGGAAGCGGCTTCGGCCATGCCTTCCAAAGTCCCTGATGTTCTGAAAGATACCCCTCTCAATACAGTGGTTTTGGAGTAAGAGCGGTTAGCGGCCAGCGATGAAACGGTCGATGCCAGCATGTCTTCGGACATCTCCGGTAAAAAACATTCGATTTTCGGCATATTGAATTCTGCTCTGTGCCTTGCCGGCACAATATCATTCATAACAAGGCTGTCAGTTTTTCCCTGATTCTGACGAATTCCTGTTCAAAGTTAGGGGTAAAGACCGATTTTCCAAAGTTTTCTTCTATTTCCTGAAACTCCCAAAATCTGCCTTCCTCGACTTCGTCCATATCCGGGTGCAGTGCAAAGTTGCCTACTGCGGCAAAGACATTCACCATCTCCTTTTCTATATCGGATTCGAATACATAGGTAATGATGTGGACAGGGTTGAATTCGCTGAAACCGAGTTCTTCGGAGGCTTCGCGGAAAAGGGCTTCGATGATGCTTTCCCCATAGTCTACATGGCCGCCTACCGCTGTGTCCCATTTTCCCGGCTGAATGTCTTTGCGCAGGGATCTTTTCTGCAGATACAGCCGTCCGAAACGGTCTATTATATGGAGGTGGACTACCGGATGGAGGGGTTTCGCCCCGCCGTGGCAATACTTGCGGGAGGCTCTGCCGATGACCAATCCCGAGGGATCAGTCACGGGAAACCATTCCTTGACTGCCGTCTGTTCATTTCTGTTTTCCGCGGTCAGCGGCGGCAGGACAGGCGCCGGCTCGTCGGGGTATATCAATCCAAACATGGGTGCGTTTCTTTTCAGATAATTGTGTTTTTTCAGATAATGATATGCAAAAATACAGAATCTGTTTCGAAATTTTTCATCATAAGAAGCTGTTTTGAATTTTTCATCATGAATTTAATGAGTTATTTTCGAGGATGTCCGAATCTTCTTTTGAAAAAGCAGGCAGATTAAATAACTTGCTTGATAAAGCAATATGCTTCCATAATCAAACAAAATTAATTCATTATCTTTGGTACAAATTCAATTTAATAAATCCTTAATGCGCTGAAGAAGTATCAAGGAGAGCCACTGATGGCAGAAGTTCCTGATAAAGTTCCTGATAAACTGAAGTTGCTTTATCCCGAGTTTTCGGACACGACATGGGATGTCCTTGCGCACATCATGGAAAATCCACAGATTACTGCCATTGGAATCGGAAAACAGATGGGGATTTCAGACAGAATGGTCAGAAAGCACATTGCTTTGCTGCGTAATGTCAATATTGTCCGTCGGCACGGAAGCAACAAAAGCGGTTATTGGGAACTGCTTAATGAAAAGGAGAATAAGGTATGAATGAGATGCTGAAGATAGATAGAACGATATAAACAAAAACGGAAGCGGCACAGGTTGATGTCGCTTCCGTTCTGTTTATATGAAATATAAGGTTAGAGTATGGATGGGGTCTGACCGGCTGTCATTACCCAGACTTTCATAGCTTCAAAATCAAACCAGATATCATAGGTATCAACATTATCAAGTTTATTTATAACAATATTCTTACTGCCCTCATCATTTTCACCTTGTTTAATATTGTTTCTGACCTGAAATCCTGAGTTTGCATCTTTTGCAACACCATCTTCTGTGCCTATATTGAATGCATCGTAACTCCAAGTTTTGTCATCAATCCTTATTTTGAATTCTATATTTTCTGTAAATGTCACATTTTTGGCAACAAAGATTCCGTTTTCTACTATCATTTTGGCATCATCCTCCCCACCCCAATTATTATTTGTTCCGACAATGCCTAAATTAGGAATTCCACCTTCTTCCATGACAAACACATACTTTGACATCTGATCAAAATAGATATCGTATGGGCCACCGGCAGGAATAGAAATATCTCCACCTGATGTAGAAAGGTCCTCTCCGTTGTTTATTTCAAAAGTTTTATTACCATCTCTGGAAGACCAGCCATACCACTCATCTCCAGAATAGCGGATTTTAAACTTGCCGTCCTCGTCAATAGCACCGACTTTGCAAGAGAAAAATCCGTTGACCTGACTTTCATCAAAAGGAATATAAGAAACCCAACTATCTGTAAATGAACCAGTAAGATTCCAACCATAAGGAATTCCCAATGCCATTCCGAAATCTTTGACAGTCCCTGGTTTCAAAGTAACAGCCTGCGTTTCTTTTGTGGTTGTACGGCCATTAGGGTGCATGTCATCCGTCTGAGTATCTGTGACTGTAATTTTCAGAGCAGAATAATCTCCAGGAATAAGAATAAAGTTGAAAACAGTTTCAGTTTCCGTATTCAACTTGACTGCCGGATCGCAATTTAGAGTGACCGACGATGCAAATCCCTCTGCTGCAGCTTTCAGAATAGGAGTGCCGTCAGCAAAATCTATTGCGGCAGCACCTGCCAGACCTTCACCGCCCTTAGCCTCTATAGTAATGGACTTAACGGCAGCATCGCCTTTCAACGGGAGACTGAGGACTGTAGCGAGGTTGCTGAATGTGAAGTGCTCGCCGTCGGAGGTGACTGCAGCCATAGGATATGATGCGGAAAAACCGTCGGCAGCATATGTTTGAGAAGCGGGAATGTTCACTGAAACCGAAGTGCCTGAAAGAGCGGACTCAGCAGCAGGATAAACTGCGTATGCAGTCATCTGCTGGTCAGGAAGCTCGGAAATGCCGAAAGAAGCGGAGGTCGTACCCTGGCCGCTCACGATATTGTATTGATAAGCCTCTCCGTTTTCTGCTCCGAACAATGTGATGGCATCACCGTCAGCCCAAAGGATTTCTCTCCCGTTGAGAGTGGTTTTGGTAGTATTCGAAGATGCGCTGATTTCGGACCGAGGGGCGAAATATGCAGACTCCGTGTCATTGCCGGCGACAGCGTCATTGCCGGAGGCAGTCACATTTCCCTCGATATTTTCCTTGCTGCAGCTGAACGAAACGGCTGCAATCACTGCCAGTACCGGCATGAATAAAAACTTTTTCATTTCCATAACTTTTTCATGGTTTAACTTATAGCCACATTACAGATTCCGGATCCTCTTCGAGGTCCATGGTGCTGGCGGCAAAACCGTCTTCGATCGCTACGCTCTCTTCGGATATCTCCGGGGAGATGTAGCCTTTTTCTGATAATTCTGTTTTTTTCATTGTTTTGTGTTTTAATGTGTTTTATGTTGTTTCTTTTTTATTTTTATCGGCGGATCTCTCGACTGTGCTACTGCAATCCGATGAGCAGATCTCTCGACTTCGCTCGAGATGACACTGTGCGAGCGTAGCCGCCTCTCCGACCACCGGGAGCAGCTCCCTCGACTTCGCTCGGGATGACATTGCTCGGGATGACATTGCTCGAGATGACATTGTAAAACATTCCTCCGATTCTCTTGCGGGAGAACGCCGGAGGATGGTGACATTCGGCACTGTTGACCCCGTCAGGGGTTGTATTCCAGTGCCGGATGCACCATCTTTCGGCCCCGGCTACAGTTCGCGGATAGAAATCGCAAAACCGCCGCCCGGAGCAAGATGCATCTTCAACTTCGACTTCGAAGTCACCTTTTTGGTCGAAATATCGTAAGCCTCCGCATTGGTCCTGTAATCGGCATCCTTCGCATCCGCATAGACAGTCGCCTCGTATTTTTTGCCCGGCTCCAAGAAATCCATGGAAACCTCAAGAGTCCTTGCATTCTCATCCGTCACACCTCCGACAAACCACCGAGTGACGCCGGAAACATTGCCGGAAACGGCACCTTCATCCGAAGTCTCAGCCACATTGCCGGAAACGGCACCCGGAACATCAGCGTCTGCCGCCGCTTTAGCCTTTCTCGCCACTACTATATAATCCCCAGGCTCTGCCAGCAGATAACGGCTCTCGGACCAGTCCACAGCCACATCCTTGATAAACTGGAATGCATCCATCCTCGCGGCATAATGCTCCGGCAAGTCGGCAGCCATCTGGAGCGGAGAATAAAGCACCACGTACAGGGCCAGCTGATTCGCAATCGTCGAATTCACATGAGAATGATTGTTCGGATTCAGTTTCTCCACATCCATCACGAAAATGCCCGGAGTATAATCCATCGGCCCGCCCTGCAGACGGGTAAACGGCAGCAAGGTCACATGATGCGGCTTAGTCCCGCCGAAAGCCTGATACTCAGTGCCGCGTGCGGACTCGTTGCCGATAAGATTCGGATAAGTCCTGCAAAGACCGGTAGGCCGGACAGCCTCGTGCGCATTCACCATGATATGATGCTCCGCGGCCTTCTTCACGGCATAGAGATAATGATTGTTCATCCACTGACCGTAATGATGTTCCCCGCGAGGAATGATATCGCCTACATAACCGCTCTTGACGGAATTGTAGCCGTACCTGTTCATCAGGTCGTAGGCTGCATCGAGGTGGCGCTCATAATTCCGCACGGAAGACGATGTCTCGTGATGCATCATCAGACGGATGCCCTTGGAATGCGCATAATCGTTCAAAGCCTCTATATCGAAATCCGGATAAGGAGTCACGAAATCGAACACATAATCCTTGCTCTGGCCGAACCAGTCCTCCCAGCCTATGTTCCATCCTTCTATCAGAAGCTGGTCGAAACCGTTCTCCGCAGCGAAATCGATGTAACGACGCACGTTTTCATTGTTGGCCGCATGCTTCCCGCTCGGAGAAAGAGCCTTGTAATCTATGGAATCGAGCTGCACGGATGACAGGTCCGTATAAGCCCAGCTGCTCTTGCCGGTAATCATCTCCCACCATACTCCCATGTATTTCACCGGGCGTATCCACGACACATCCTCGTATGCGCACGGCTCGTTCAGATTCAGAATCAGCCGGGACGCCAGGATGTCACGGGCATCGTCCGTCACCATGACAGTCCGCCATGGCGTCTTGCAAGGAGCCTGCATATAGCCTTTCCAGCCCTGTGCATCCGGTGTCAGATGCGACACGAACACGAAATTCTCGTCGTCCAAATCGAGATGCATGCATGAATAGTCCACGAGAGCCGCCTCATGGATATTGATATACAGTCCGTCGTCGGTCTTCATCTGCAGAGCCGTCTGCACTCCGGTCGGAGAAAACGGAGTCTGGGACGAATTCGGAGTAACGGCGGAAGGCATCAGACCGCGGATTTCGGAAAGGCGGGACTCCACATAGTCATACTCCTGGGTATCATAGTCGCCAGGTATCCAGAAAGCCGTATGGTCTCCGGTCATTGCGAACTGTGTCAGTTCTTCCTTGATGACGAAATATTTCAGATTCTTCTGCTGAGGGAATTCGTACCTGAAACCGAGGCCTTCATCGTACAGACGGAAACGGATGACCATGATGCGGTCTGTCCCTGCCTGTTTCAAGGTCACGGCCATCTCGTGGCAATGATTTCTTATGGACGATTCCTCGCCCCAGACAGGCTCCCATGTCTCGTCTACTTCGCCTCTGCTCACATTTTCGATTTTGAAACCGTCATAAAGCGACTCGGGCTCGCCGACACGGCCTCTCTTGATTTCCGCTCCGAACTCCAATTTCGGAAGGTCACCCCTCAGCTCAAGCCCCATCGTACTCGGGAGAACGGCTTGCCTGTCCTTGAAATCGAGCCAGTAGCAAGGCTCGCCTCTTTCCGTGACAGTAAATTTGAGGGAAAGGTCTCCGTCGGGCGACGAAAGTTCTTCTACCCCTTTCGGGGCAATATTTCCGGCCGACAGGGTGGTCGCTGCGGCGACCAATGATGCT
>CALUSD010000167.1 GCA_944323295.1 uncultured Bacteroidales bacterium
CCTGCACACCGAGGATGTATTGTTTGGCCGTTTCGGAGGTCAGATACGGGTCTTCGCCCATATACTCATAGTTTCTGCCGCACATCGGGGCTCTGTAGATGTTCACGCCAGGGCCGAGCATGATGCTCACTCCACGCGCCTTGGCATCGGTTCCGAGGCCTTTTCCCATACGATAGGCCAGGTCCCTGCTCCAGGTAGCGGCCGTCAGGATACCGCAGGGATAGAGGGTGCTTTTGGTGTTGTTCCTCACGCCCTGAGGGCCGTCGGCGAGCCGGACAGCCGGGATGCCGAGCCTTTCCACACCTCTTAGATAAAAGGATCTCTCGGCGCCGATCATCCCTATCTTTTCGTCAAGGGTCATCAGGCCGACGAGTTCTTCAGCCCGTTTTTCATCTTCCGGACCGATGGTCACCTGCGCGGAAATTTTTCCGGCAGTAAGGCAAAGTGCCGCGGCACCCGCCAAAGTCATAACAAGTTTTTTCATCGAACTAATATTTTAATTGATTCGGTATCAACCATGTTTTCTGTACTGGAGCGGGGTGATGCCCGTATAGTGTCTGAAAAACTGCACGAATACGGACAGACTTGAAAAATTCAGTTCCTCGGAGATTTCCTGGACGGTCTTGTCGGTCACTTTCAGGAGCATTTTGCTCTCGCTTACCAATGTGGAATTTATCCATTCCGATACGGACCTGCCGCTCAGACGCTTGATAGCCCCGGAGAGATATTTCGGGGTACGGTTGAGCCTGTCGGCATAGAAACCAATATTGTGCTCCGTCCTGTAATATTTTGCAAGCAGCTTGAAAAAGTCATCCGTCAGTTTTTCCTGCCTCGGTTTGGAAACATCCGCATTTTCGCCGGTAACCGACCTGAACACGTCGCAGATTTCCAACATCAACGCGTAGAGCAGAGTTTTCGATATTTCCTCCCGGTAGGCATTCCCGGTCTCGCTGTATCGTTTTTCCAGGAAATCATAATACTCTATGAGATGCGACAGTTTTTCAGAAGACAGTCGCAGAACAGGATGTCTCAGGGCATCATTCATGATGTCGATATCGACAGGGCTCGGGAATTCGAGGATGACATCCAGGGAAACGATGATGGATTCAGACATGAAATTTTCGGAAATTTCGATGATTTCGACCAACTGATTCGGCGACAGAAGTATGAGTGTGCCCTGTCGGGCAATATAATCGCGGCCGCTGACTTTCAGCGAGCAATACCCGTCGCGGCAGAAACTGATAAAAAATCCATTGAATACGAATGATGAGCCGCTCTTGAAAAATTCCCTTTTAAAGACGTTGTGCGAAATGTAAAAATTCTTGATATTCTGAGGATTGGCAATATCGAACAAATCACCCGCATCTATACGGGAAAAACGTTCCAGCTCCTTTGGTCTCGTCATAGATTCGACTTTTTCTACATTTTTTATTCTACAAACTTAACAATATATCTGCATACTGCAATTATTTTTGCATTCGCTTTTAGAAAAATTTCGACAAAATGAAAAATATTTACAGCAGTTCTATCGAGGAAGTGTCGCGGGAATTCGGTACCGATGCCGTCCGCGGACTCGGGAAAGAGGAAATTGCCTCCCGCATCGAAAAATACGGGAAAAACACGTTGGTGCAGAAAAAGGGCAGGTCATTCTTTGCGATGTTCATCTCCCAGTTCAAAAGTTTCATGATCATACTTCTGATTATCGCGGCCGTGATTTCGGGCGTGATGGGAATCAGGACGGGAGAAGGCCTCTTGGACACATATATAATAATGGGTATTCTGCTGCTCAACGCCTTTATAGGAGCATATCAGGAATTCAAGGCGCAGAAGTCTCTCGAATCGTTGAAAAAAATGGCCGCCCCGATGGCCAAGGTAGTCAGGGACGGTGATGCCATGGTGGTAAATGTCGAGGATGTGGTGCCCGGAGATGTAGTGGAACTCGAGGTGGGAGATATCGTACCGGCAGACATCCGAATCACCGAGTCGTACAACATGAGCATCCAGGAATCGTCCATGACGGGAGAGTCTGTGCCGGTAGAGAAAAGCCCGGAGACGCTTGCGGATGAGGATATTCCTCTCGGAGACAGGAAAAACATGGCCTATTCCAGCGGAGTGGTGACATTCGGCCACGGCAAAGGCATAGTGACGGGCACCGGGATGAATACCGAAATAGGAAAGATAGCCGACATGCTCGGAGGGGATTCCGATACGCAGACGCCGATGCAGGTGCGTTTGGAGAAGCTCGGGAAGGTCATAGGAACGGCTTCCGTGCTCATCTGCGTCGTGATATTCATCATCGGGATACTGTACGGACGACCTGTCATCAACATGCTGATGGTAGCCGTATCCCTCGCGGTGGCCGCTATTCCGGAAGGACTTCCTGCGATTTCGACCATCATCCTTTCCATGGGTGTGCGCAGGATGGTGAAACACAACGCTATCGTACGCAAGCTCCCTTCTGTGGAAACTCTCGGCTGCACGACTGTCATCTGTTCGGACAAGACAGGGACGCTTACCAAAAACCAGATGACGGTAGTGGACGAGTATTTAGCCGGCGGGCAGGCTGAAAAACTGTATACCATAGCCGTACTCTGCTGCGATGCCAAGGAAGTGAAAAACAACGACGGAGGGACCACGATGGTGGGCGACCCGACGGAAATTGCCCTGATAGATCTCGGAAGCAGGCACGGACTGCATAAGGCGGAACTCGACGCTGCCTGCCCGCGTGTGGGTGAAGCGGCATTCGATTCTTCCCGCAAGAGAATGTCCACCATCAACAGGATGCAGGACGGGACGCTGCAGATAAATACCAAGGGCGGACTGGACGAGGTACTGTCTGTCTGCACTCTGATAGAGACTGCCGACGGCATAAGAAAGATAACCGATAAGGATATTGCGGACCTGCAGTCCCGCAATCAGAAAATGGCAGATTCCGCGCTGAGGGTGCTTGCGATGGCATACCGGCCGACGGAGACCGTTTCTTCCGATATCGCGGAGATAGAGCGGGACCTGATTTTTGTCGGAATCACCGGGATGATAGATCCTGAAAGGGAGGAAGTGATAGGCGCCATCGAAGAGTGCCACAATGCAGGCATCAGGACCATCATGATCACCGGCGACCACAAGGCGACGGCATTGGCGATAGCCACTAAAATCGGAATCCACAAGGACGGGGACCTGTCCATCACGGGGACGGAATTGGAGAAAATGGCCGATGAGGATTTCGACAGAAATGTGGACAAATACACGGTCTATGCCCGCATTGCTCCAGAGCAAAAGGTAAAAATCGTGACTGCATGGCAGAAGAAGGGCGAAATAGTGGCCATGACAGGAGACGGAGTAAACGATGCTCCGGCGCTCAAACAGGCGGATATAGGAGTTTCGATGGGTATCACAGGTACCGAAGTGGCAAAGGATGCTTCCGACATGATTCTCTCGGACGATAATTTCGTGACCATAGTGTCCGCCGTATCGGAAGGAAGGCGTATTTACGACAACATCCTCAAAACCATCCTTTTCCTTCTGTCCACGAATCTCGGCGAGGTGCTTCTGCTTTTCGTGACGTCTATTTTCAACATGGGTATTCCGCTCCTGCCTATCCATATTCTCTGGATAAATTTGGTGAGCGAGACTTTCCCGGCTTTGGCTCTGAGCTTGGATCCTGCAGCCAAGGATATCATGAAAAAAAGTCCTCGCGGCAAGGGCAAACAGTTCATGGACAGGGGTATGACCTGGAGGATATGTTACCAGGGCGTCATGATGGGCGCCATCACTCTCGTGGCTTTCCTCATCGGCAAGCAGATGGGTATGGAGATATACGGCGATGCTGCTTCCGCGGAATCTCTCGGCCAGACCATGGCTTTCGCGTCTCTGATAGCGGGCAAGCTCGTGCATGCAGGCAACCTGCATTCGAACACGGAGTCGCGCTTCAAGTTCAACATTTTCAACAACAAGGCTCTGATTTTGGCCGTCGGCATGTCGCTGATATTCTCGTTGGCCGTGCTCCTGGTTCCGTCGTTCGCACATGCGTTCAGTTTCGCTCAGATGGGTTGCGAGCAGTGGCTGACCGTAGCTGGCCTAGCTTTGGTGCCGTTAGTTGTAGTGGAACTGTTCAAAGCCTTTAAAATAAACGGCTGATACCCGCAACGCCGCAGCGTGCCCGTTCTGGTTTGATTCCGACCTTTCGTCAGAACGGGTACAATGCAAGGCCGCAAGGGTGAGGACAAGGGAGTTTACTCCCGTAAATGACCGAAGTCCGACTCCCGCCGCAACGCCGCAGTGCGCCCGCCCTGGATCGATTCCGACCTTTCGTCAGAACGGATGCAATGCAAGGCCGCAAGGGTGAGGACAAGGGAGTTTACTTCCGTAAATGACCGAGGTCCGACTCCCGCCGCAACGCCGCAGTGTGCCCGTTCTCACGAAAGGATCTGTGGGAGGCCCAAAGGACAATACCAACAGCCACCGACACATTCAAAGAATGCTTTGTACCATACTGAGGAATCTCGAGAGAGAAGTCCGAAGCATCCACCACCTCCTGGGAGACGCCTGAAACCTCGTTTCCGAATACGAAAGCATATTTTCCGTCAGGAGACGGAACGAAATCATCCAAAGAGACGGAATGCACTGTCTGCTCAACGCTTACGATGCAATATCCGTCTTTTTTCAGTTTTTCGACAGCGGACATGGTATCGGAGAAATATTCCCAGTCTACACTGAATTCGGCGCCAATGGCCGATTTGTGGATTTCGGCGGACGGAGGTGCGGCACATATTCCGCAGAGATAAATCTTGTCTATCTTGAATGAATCGCAGCTTCTGAATGCGGAGCCGACATTATGTGCGCTTCTGATATTGTCCAAGACCACCACTATTCCTGTTTCCGGAGCCTGTTTGTATTGCTCGACCGTCATCCGGTCGAGCTCTATATTCAGCAATTTTCTGTCTTTCATCCTTTCTGTCGGTATTTTTCGCGAAGATGCATATAAATTTTTGCGGATGAAAACAGTTTCAGTGTAATTTTCGAAAAAATTTAAAGTACTTCAAAACCTTGAAGCGAAAAAATGAGTACATTTGTCGGGTTTATGTAAAGAATATTTGATATGAAACAGGATCTTCAGATCTTCAATCTGATCAAAAAGGAAGAAGAAAGACAGACTAACGGAATCGAACTTATAGCCTCGGAAAACTATGTAAGCAAACAGGTTCTGAACGCACTCGGCTCCATCTGCACGAACAAGTATGCAGAGGGATATCCTGGAGCAAGGTATTACGGCGGGTGCGAAATAGTCGACCAGATAGAACAGCTTGCCATCGACAGGCTCTGCCAGCTTTTCGAGGCAGAGTATGCCAATGTCCAGCCGCATTCCGGAGCCCAGGCGAACATGGCGGTGATGATGGCTTGTCTGAAGCCGGGGGATACGTTCATGGGCCTCGACCTCGCTCATGGAGGGCACCTGACACACGGCTCGCCGGTAAACATGTCGGGAATCCTCTATAACGCCGTTTCATACGGACTCGACGAGGTGACCGGGATGATCGACTACAACGACATGGAAAAGAAGGCTCAGGAATTCAAGCCGAAACTCATCATCGGAGGAGCTTCCGCATATTCACGCGAATGGGACTGGGAACGGATGAGGAAAATCGCTGACAGCGTCGGCGCCATCTTTATGGTAGACATGGCCCACACCGCCGGTCTTATTGCTGCAGGTCTGCTCAGCAACCCTGTAAAATATGCGCATATCGTCACATCTACCACCCACAAGACCCTGCGAGGGCCGAGAGGCGGCATTATTCTGATGGGCAAGGATTTCGATAACCCGTGGGGGCTTACGACACCGAAAGGCGCGATAAAGAAGATGTCGCAGATACTGAATTCGAGTGTTTTCCCGGGAGTACAGGGCGGTCCGCTCGAACATTGCATCGCAGCCAAGGCAGTCTCTTTCTACGAGGCTCTGCAGCCTGAGTTCGTCGAGTACCAGAAACAGGTGGTAGCCAATGCTTTCACGATGGCGGAGGCTTTCAAGGCCAAAGGATACAAAGTGGTGTCCGGCGGTACGGACAATCACCTCATGCTCATCGACCTGAGGACAAAATTCAGCGAATTGACAGGTAAAATGGCCGAAAAGGAACTCGGCAAAGCCGATATCACCATCAACAAGAACATGGTACCGTTCGACTCGCGGTCGCCGTTCCAGACTTCCGGCATAAGAGTGGGAACACCGGCAGTCACCTCACGCGGACTTGTCGAAAAAGACATGGAATTCATCGTAAATCTCATCGACACTGTCCTGACCAGTGCTGCGGCACATATCGACTATGTATCCGGAAAATCCGAGGAGGGCAAGGAAGAGCACGATGCTGTCCTCGCCAACGTCCGCAAACAGGTCCGCATGAAGATGAGCGGGATGCCGCTGAACAAATATTAACAGGTTGCTCATAAAAAAAACGGACGGGAATAAAAATCCAATTCCCGTCCGTTTTTTTATGAGTGGTATTTCCGGTATCAACGGTTTCTGAGAAAACACTCGATAGTATTCTCCATGAGGCAGCAGATGGTCATCGGGCCTACGCCGCCGGGAACAGGAGTAATGACGGAAGCCTACGGCTCAATGGCTGCAAAATCTACGTCTCCGCATAATTTGCCGGTTTCAGGATCGCGGTTGATACCCACGTCTATGACTACTGCTCCGTCAGAAACCATATCGGCAGTGACGAAACGCGGGCGGCCTATGGCTACTACCAAAATATCTGCCTCCCGGGTAATGGACGGCAGGTCCTGCGTACGACTGTGC
>CALUSD010000168.1 GCA_944323295.1 uncultured Bacteroidales bacterium
CAGACGCCTTTGCAGACGGCATAGTCGCAGGCAAAATATTCGGTCAGGATTTCAGTGGAAACCAAACAGTCCCCTATTTGAATAATTGCAGGTCCATTCATCGTTTCAAACAGATAACATTGAGTTAACCAAAAGGAGGAATTTCAGCGCAGAAAGTACCCTTTCGGCTCAACTCCATCAGTCTTTTTTAATGATATATTCTACCATGCTTCCCTCATAAAGGGATTTCAACACGGAATTTACATTGTCAGCAGTGACAGCCGAAATTTTATCCCCGTAGCCGAAGTCAAGATTTTTTCCTGTTGCGACTCTGTCGGCAATCATTTTCAGCCAGAATTCCGGATCAGGCTGCAAGGAATCGTAGATATCCGTCAAGGCCGCCTTGTAAAGGGCTACCTGCGAGTCATTCAACCCGGAATCGGCAAGCCCGGCTACGGCAGAACGGATATCGTACAGCGATCGGAAATAGCTTTGCGGCTTTACCGAATACGGAAGCGCGGACAAGTCAGCGGGCATTGCAGACATGGATACCGTATACCTTTCGTGCGGGAACAAAGCTATCGCTCCGGATACGTTTACCGTCATTCCGGCAGAAGCCAAAGTACTTGCAGCCGCATCTTTCATAGCCATTGTCACAATCTGCGACGCCATGTAATTCGAGGAATTCAATATAAGCCTCGTCGAGAAAACGGCATCCATTGAACCGTGTCTGCCGTCGGAAACATAGGTACTCCACCCGGAAACAGGTTGATAAAGGACGGAAGACCTTCTGAACATATATTTTTCAGTCCTGAACTCTCCGAGAGCTGACTCGAGAATTTTCCTCACATCGTACTCGTCCATGTCGCCGACAATCACTATGGCACCGTCATTCGCTTTTGCAAACTGAGCTTTGTAGAACTTTTCTGCACGTGAAGGCAAATCCTGATACAGACCGGAAGCCGACTTATTCAGATAATATCTGTAGCCCGGACACATGATGCTGTCGATGACTGCCAAGCGGGAACGATACTCTCCCCTCGCAGACGAGAGCCTTAGACGCTCACACTCCATATAATATCGTCCGAGGTCCTCATTCGCAGAATAACCGCGGGCAACAGCCGCAAGCGATTTCATCAGCAGGGTCATCCTGTCGAACGGCGCAGAGCCCGAAATACGCGTATCGGCGAAACCGGCAACAGCTTTCATGGAAATACCTTCCGCCGCAAGCATCCTCTCGAACGACTCGCCATCGATGCCGCAGATATCGCCCTTGAAGAGCATGTCGGAATAAAATGCCCCTTCTCCGGCCTTCAAATCCGCCACGGAAGAAATCCCGCCTCTGAGAATCCAGGAGTAAAACATTTTGCCATTGGTAGCCATCTTCTTGTAAATGACTGTCATACCATTTGAAAAAGTCCAGATTTTACCGCCTGAGAGTTTGCTGTTCCTCGATTTTTTCACCTTTATTTTCGTTTGCCCTACGGGCAATAACAACGTATCCCGCATGTTCAGAGAAAGATGCGCACAGTCAACGCCTCCGTCATCGGGAATCAATGGCAGAAAAGAAGCCATATACCTGTTGAGAAAGGCCCGCCTCGTAGAATCGGGAAGCCCTGATGACAGGAAAAAGTCAGCTTCATCCTTTGCTGAAACAATGGCGGAGCCATACAGAAAAGCGGAACAGCACTTCGACACATAATCGCTGTTCTCTCTTGAATGTGAAATAGAACGGGCATACAGACCGTTATCCGATACCGCCTTCGCATAAGCATATTCCTCCGGAGCGAGACCGTTTCTTTTCAGGTCCGACAATACGGACAATATGACGGGGCCTACCCGTGACGTATCGGCTGATGACAGCCATACCGACACCGAATATTTCCTCATGTCCGGAAAGTCGGCAAGATCGGAACGGCGCAGCCGTACTGAAGAATAAGGGATGCCGCTCCGCCTCAACATCGTCGAGATACGGATTTCTGCGGCGATTCTGAATTCATCCCAGAAACGGGATGAAATCAAATATGATGACGTTCCCCGCATTTCCCGGGACATCCGCGGTCCGTAAAAAACGACATCGACCGACGCAAGTCCGCTCTGTCCGTCTTCGTTTATCGAGATGCCGACACTGTCAGGGAAAGCGGAAATCCTTGCCGCCGACGTATCCGGAGCTGTTTCGTGGTCCGTTCCTGTGCGGTCTATCATCAGCGAAAGCATATCCATTTTCTTCAGAATGGCATCCTTGTTGACATCTCCGGCTACAATAAGAGCCTGCCCGTCGACATCCGGCCTGCTCCCGTCCGAAAACGGCTCCGCTTCGGAAGTCTTTTGAACGATATCGAAAAGAAGAAGGAGAGTGGAATCGGTCAACTTCGGCGTTCTCGCAAGCCTGACATCGCGGAAATGATACAATACGGCGTCTTTCCCCACCGAGACATAGCCTGTCCGCGGATACGATACTCCGTTTTCCGTCAGGAAATCCAGCGGCGTGCGACGCCGGAAATGAGACAGCGAATCCATGCTTTTTCTCGAAAACTCGATCTCGTCAGACAGGGAAGCTGTGGAATCACGGCCGAGTTTCCTGACCAAAGCGAAATCCGCAACTCCTTTTTTCGAAGCATTGGATACTATATAATAAGCAAGGCCGCAATCAAGTCTGCCGGAAGATACTGCAGGGTCCGTTTTCAACGCCGTAGCAGCATTAGCACCCACGCAGAACACCGATGCGACAAATGCAATAATCGTCTTTATGATATGTTTTTTCATCAAAAAGATATTTTTCTTGTAAACGAGACATAAAGTAAAACAAAATTTTTCTATTTTTGCAATGATGTGCAAAATTATACGACATCTGCACACGGATGAATTTCCTGATTGAAACTACAAACAATATCTTATTATGAAGAAAATAATTCTTACAGCATTATCACTGGCCATAGCGGCAGCTGCACTTTCCGCACAGGATATGGCCACCGCTACGGAAACATACAACAACGGGGCTACGGCTCTGAGCATGGGAGACAATGACGGAGCTCTCCAGTACTTCCGCGATGCGCTCGCTCAGGCAGAAGCATGCGGAGAAGACGGAGCCGAAATAGTCGCCAACTGCAAGGACATCATCCCGAAAATTTCGCTTTCCATAGCCAAGGATCTGATAAAGGCTGAAGACTATGACAACGCTGTCGCAAAATTGGACGAGGCAGTCAAAATCGGCGAAGAATACCAGAATGCCGACGTGGTGGCGGAAGCAAGCGAACTCATACCGCAGGTTTATGTACAGAAAGGAAACACCCTGCTGAATGCAAAGGATTTCGCCGGAGCAGCCGACAGCTATAAGAAATCCATCGCCATCGATTCTACGAACGGCATGGCAAGTCTGAGACTCGGGATGGCGCTGGCCTCTTCAGGAGACATCGCAGGTGCGGAAGCCGCTTACAAGATGGCCATGAGGAACGGACAGGAAAAGAATGCCGTAAAACAGCTTTCGACCACCTACATAAAACTTTCCGCAGCTTCATTGAAGGCTAAAAAATACGACGACGCGATCGCATACGCGCTCAAATCGAACGAATATGCCGAGAATGCTACCGCAATGCAGGTGGCTGGCCAGGCATCTCTCCAGCTCGGTAAAAACGATGACGCCATCTCGTACTTCGAAAAATACGTCGCACTTGCTCCGACCGCAAGAAACGTGAATGACATCTATTATTCCATCGCCGTACTCGCTCAGCAGGGCGGAGACAATGCTAAAGCCTGCGGATACTATCAGAAAATCACTTCGGATGCAAAATACGGGGAGACTGCAAAACAGCAGATAGCAGCTCTCAAATGCAACTGATTTTTCGGCGGAGCCGACAGGACTGACCCTCAACGATGACAGATCTTGAACTTTTAGCTCCGGCACGTACAGCTGAAATCGGCATCGCAGCCATAGACTGCGGTGCCGATGCCGTATATATTGCCGGGCCCGAATTCGGGGCAAGGCAGGCTGCAGGAAATACATTGGACGATATCGGGAAACTTTGCGAATACGCGCATCGGTTCGGAGCCAGGATATTCGCCGCCTTGAATACCATCATCTATGACGATGAAATGGAAAGGGCCACGGAAATGATGCTACGCCTGCAGGACGCCGGTGCAGACGCCATAATAGTCCAGGATATCGGGCTCTGCAAGACTGCAGGGATGCGGATTCCTCTCCATGCCTCCACGCAATGCGCAATCAGGACGCCTGAAAAAGCCGCATTCATGGAAAGTCTCGGTTTTTCAAGAATGATCTTGGAAAGAGAACTGTCGATCGATCAAATCAGGGCCATAAGGTCTGCGGTATCATGCGAAATAGAAGTTTTCGTCCACGGTGCCTTATGCGTATGCTATAGCGGACAATGCTACATATCCGAGAAAATCGCAGGACGAAGCGCCAACAGAGGAGCCTGCATTCAGGCTTGCCGCTCCCTGTACAATCTCATGGACGAATACGGCCACAAACTCGTTTCCGACAAGCCGCTGCTTTCGTTGAAAGACCTGAATCTGAAAAACCGGCTGGCCGAACTTGCGGATGCAGGCGTTTCATCTTTCAAAATCGAAGGCCGCCTGAAAAATATCTCTTACGTCAAAAACGTAGTCAGGGACTATTCCCTCGCTTTGGACGAGATCGTGCAGAGACATCCTGACAAATACAGGAGGGCATCATTCGGCAGGACGACCGGAGGCTTCACCCCGGCCTCTGACAAGACATTCAACAGAGGGTACACTGAGCTCTTTATAGACGGGACTCGCGGGAAATGGGCAAGTGCCGATGCGGCGAAATCCATGGGAGAATGCATCGGGACTGTCGAGATGCTGTCTCCGGACAAATCATCAGTAAAAATCCGGCCATTCTGCTCCGGAATAGAACTCAACAACGGCGACGGTTTCTGCTTTGTATCCCGAGGACGGGAAGTCACAGGTTTCAGGGGAGACATTTGCGACGGGCTCACCATAAAATGCAAGCCGGTGCCGGAACTTTTCGAAAAAGCCGTCCTGTACCGGAACATAGATACGGCGTTCGAAAAGAAACTCGAGACCGAAATGCCGTCGCGGTACATCGATGTCATGCTCGAAATATCCGCCGATACGGGAATTCTGCATGTCAAAGCCGAAACGGAAGACGGGAGACTCTGGAACGGGACACTCGGAGAAAATGCCGACCCTGCTATGAATCCGGACAAAATGCGTGAAACGGTCATATCGCAACTCTCCAAGACAACAGGACATTATCGTTTCTCGGCAAGCCCGTTTACAGCCCGGCAAATGCCGTTTCTTCCGGTATCCGCAGTAAATGCATTCAGACGCAAAATAGCGGAAGAACTCGACAAATCGCCTTGCAACGCCAAACCTCTCCATATATCGGACAATACATGCAGGCCAGTCCTCCAGCCGGAAATTTTACGGGAAATGTCTTCATACAAAGCCAACATAGCCAACAGCGAAGCCCGAAAACTTGTCACATCCCTCGGTGCGGAACATCCCGAGCCTGCCTACGAAATAGACAGGAAGCCGGATGCCGAACTGATGAGGACAAAATACTGCATCAGATACCAGTTCGGCAAGTGTCCGAAATATCACAAGGAAAAATGGCCGGAAAAACTTTTCCTGGAAAACAACGGGCAGCTGTTCTCACTTCATTTCGACTGCCGGAACTGCGAAATGGCTGTCAAATCGCAGCCGTCTCCTCTATTTCGAAAGTAATGACGACATCACCGAAATTCTCCGGAGTGTTGCTGTGAGATTCGAGATAGCGGCTGCTCAGAGAGCCTCTCCAGACTATGTCGTCACGGGTCTTGAACGGGAGATCGATTTCGATGCCGTAACTTTTGGATGCTATCCGTACGAGTGCGGTACATTCCCATGAAGTCTGTTTTCCTCCGTCATCCTCGATAATCATAAAAGCACAGTTGTCCATCTGGTCGGTCCAGTCCGAAATCAAAACCGCATTGAAAGGCTGCGCCTTTCCCACCTGATTCCGTTTGACGACTATCATAAAATCGGTAATCGTCGGAGAATACAGCTGCAGTTCGGCCTCGGTACTCGCCGTAAAATTTTCCACCGAGCCGCATTTTACAAAAAACTCGGAAGCCCCCGCAAACCATGAATCGTAATTTCTGTTCATGGTAAAGTCTTTCAGGATCAAAGTCCTCACACGTCCGCCACCGGCTGCTCCGGACTTTGTCCTGTCCGGATTTATGACTATGTTTCCGCCTTCTTCCGTCCATCCCGGATACAGTTTTCTGAGCATGTCGAGGCTCATATATTCGTCATCCGAATTCCTGTTGACCACCCAAACCGGACTTTCCTCCGCAGTTTTCTCATCCACGACCACTGTTTCCACCGTCACTGCTCCGTCTTCGCCTCTGATGAGTTTATATCCGATATTGGCAGTCGACTCATCCTCCGGGTCGAAGGTAATGACAGGAATATCGCCGTCTCCGTTCCAGTTCTCGGAAAAAGGCCAGTAAATCTGAATGTCGGAAGAGGCAAGGACATCCATATATTCATAGACTTCTTCTTCGCTTTTCAGCACCCGTCCGCCTACCGAAGCCTTCGTTTCGGATTTGGACAGAAGATGCTCGCGAATCAGCTCGGAAACCGGATTTGCATATTCGACAGCTTTTGTACCCAGATGCTCGTCGCCTACTCCGGAACCCGGGACCGAGAAGAGATTCGCCATGGTGTATTCCTCGTCATAACCGTTTTCAGACGAAGCCGTCACCGCATCATGCACCTCTTTTATATGCTCTTTTTCGAACGGCAATTCTGCCAGCAAACCGGCAATCTCGGACAGAGGAGGACCGTAGGACTGTTCCGGCGCCACGGCTGTCCCCATATTTTCTCCCGGAATCGGATCGATACAGCCTGCCATGGCAAAAACCACGGTCTGAACTAAAAAAATTTTAAAGACATCTTTTCTCATGACTGCGCTCCTTTTTTTCTGCAAAGGGAGCGATAGCTATCCGTTTTCCCAAGAATTAAGCGTTTAATTTCAGAAAAAACGGCTGCACAGCCTTCTGCGGCCGATTTCGGTTATTCAGAATTTGTTATCCGTTTGGAAACCGGTGGAGATGACGAAGCGGTCGCGCCCTGAAAGATCCTGACGGACAACGGTATTCCGAAAGCCTGCGGCAATGAAAAGGTCGCGGACCGCGAGACCGAAGGCTTCGTTTATTTCGACTGCGAGACAACCTCCGGGAGCAAGATGCCGGGAGGCAATGCGGGCTATGGCGCGATAAAAGACAAGAGGATCGTCATCCGTGACGAACAATGCGCCGGAAGGCTCATAATCGAGAACGTTCCTGTGCATGAAGGCCTTTTCGGAATTCCGCACATACGGAGGATTGCTGACCATAAGGTCGAATTTCCTGTCATGGAAGACATCCGAGGCATCATCGAGAATATCGCAGAGAAGAAATTCCGGGACATTGCTTCCGATATCCTGCGACGAGGCTACTTCCAAAGCCTTTTCCGATATGTCGACAGCGGTGACTTCCGAGCCGCGGACATAATTCGCCAATGTCCATGCGATACAGCCGGAACCTGTGCACAGATCGAGAATCCGGAGTCCGGCACGCGAAAGCGAAGGCACCGTTTCTTCTATGAGTATTCTGCAAAGCTGTTCCGTCTCGGGACGGGGAATCAGCACTGCCGGCGAAACTTTGAATTCAAGTCCATGAAATTCAGTCTTTCCCGTGACATATTGCAGCGGCTCTCCGGTGCACAAACGCCTGAGACATTCCGACAGCAGGGCCTCGTCTTCGCGGCATATCTCATGGCCGGGCTCCGTAACATGAGTATAGGCCGGCACATGAAGCAGCGTGCTGTACAGGGCGACTGCTATCGCCTGCGCTTCACGAGGGTCGTAAAGGGCCGCGAGCTTGGTTTTGGAAATAGATATGAATTCTCTTAGAGTCATATTGCGCGACAGATGAGTGTGTCCCAAAAGGAGGAATTTCAAGACTTGCGAAGATGAGAAAACCGCAGTGTACTGTCGTACATGAGGATTTGCGAATCGAGCGTAACGCAGAAATTCCCCTTTTGGGGCACACTCACGAAGATTCTATGATGGAAGAAAGGAAATCGGTCATATCCATGCCGGCCGTACGGACCATCTTCGGCACC
>CALUSD010000169.1 GCA_944323295.1 uncultured Bacteroidales bacterium
CTTCTGAAAGACTGTTATGAAACCCCTTATTTCTTTTCAAGCCATGCGCTCAAAAGCACGGACTACTGCACGGTCGAGCTGAAGACGGTCTACAGACAGAGGGACGGCGAATTTCTCGATCTGCTGAATTGCATCAGGGAAAACAGATGCACTCCCGATACTTTGAAATTGCTGAACAGCAGATATATCCCGGATTTCCACCCGTCCAAAGACGAGGGCTGGATACGCTTAGTCACGCACAACCACCAGGCCCAACGGATAAACTCGGACGAACTCGCCATGCTGCCGGGCAAATCGTTTTTCTTCAAGGCGGAAGTCGAAGGCAAATTTCCGGACTACTCATTCCCTACGGAAGAAACGTTGGAACTGAAATGCGGTGCACAAATCATGTTTGTCAAGAACGATTCGTCGAAAGAGCACCGTTTTTTCAACGGTATGCTCGGAGAAGTCGTCGGCATCTCGGAAAATGAAATTGTAGTCCGCAGCCGGGACGACAATGCCATGTTCTCCCTGCAGAAAGAGGAATGGACCAATGCCAAATATGTCCTCGACCCTGAATCCAAGGAGATCCGGGAAGAAATCGAGGGGATATTCCGCCAATATCCGGTCAAGCTCGCCTGGGCCATCACCATACACAAGAGCCAGGGTCTTACTTTCGACAGGGCCATCATCGATGCCGGCTATGCCTTTTCCCATGGACAGACATACGTGGCCCTGAGCAGATGCCGCACGCTCGAAGGGCTCGTTCTCAGCGCGCCTCTTTCACGCCGGGCCATCATCACGGATGCGGCAGTCGAGGCCTTTACCGAGGACGCCCGACGGAAAATGCCGGACAAAACCAGTCTCGAACGCCTTGAAAAAGCATATTTCTGCGAGCTGCTCTCGGGGCTGTTCGATTTCGAGCCGCTTCATTCCACAGGCAGGCGCTATGTCAGGTTTGCCGACGAATATTTCTACAAGATTTACCCGCAGGAAATCGCAAAGTACAAGAACGCCCTGATAGACTTCAACGAAAAAATATCGGAGGTAGCCGGACGTTTCCGAAACCAGTATATCAGGATGATCGCCAATTCTGAAAAATACGCGGACGACCCGGCCCTGCAGGAGCGGATAGTGGCCGGTGCCGGATATTTCAAAAAGCAGACAGAGCTGATCAAGGATATTTTTGCCGATGCCTTGACGTCATCGGACAATAAGGACGCCCGCAAGCGGCTGCAGGAGTCTGCCGAAGACTTCAATACAGGCCTCGACCTGAAGACAAGACTTTTGGATTTTGTCTCCGACAACGGTTTCAGCGTCACGGATTTCCTGAAACGCAAGGCTGTCCTGACCCTCGAAGCGGAGCCTGAAACGAAAAAGTCCTCCAAATCCGCCGCCGGCTCTGTCTCCGGCTCAGGGAAAAGCCGGGCCAAGGCAGCCAAGCTCTCCGTTCCTTCCGACATACTGCATCCGGACCTGTACCGCCGTCTGACCGACTGGCGCAAAGCCGAAGCAGCAGCCCGCAAGGTCCCAGCCTACGTCATCATGCATCAGAAAGCCCTCCTCGGCATCGCGAATCTTCTCCCCGCCGACATCGACGCCCTGCTCCGTATCCCGCATTTCGGGAAAGCCGGCGCCGCCAAATACGGCGATGCCATCCTCTCCATCGTCCGGGAGTTCGTCAACGGGGACTGAAAATCTGAGAGATTGACAGAATTTTTGACTGATTCGCCGGTATTTTTCTGCACCACGTCGGAAAATTTGCTTATTTTTACGGAATTACGAGTAATTCCATGCCATCAGCAGCTTTTATAGACACCGAGGTCAACAGAAGCGGAAAAGTATTGGATATCGGCGGCATCCGTGATGACGGAGCAGAATACCACGGCAATTCAATGTCCGATTTTGCCCGTTTTATACAAAATGTCGAATATGTTTGCGGGCACAATATCATCCGCCACGACCTCAAATATATTGCACCGGCACTGCCCGGTGCAGAAAAATCCCGTCTTAAAGTTATCGACACTCTTTTCCTTTCTCCTCTGCTTTTTCCCAAGAAACCGTATCACAAACTGCTGAAAGACGACAAATTGCAGACTGAGGAACTGAGCAATCCGCTAAATGATTCGAAAAAGGCCAAGGATCTTTTTTATGATGAAATGGCCGCATTCGCAAATCTCGACGACCGGCTGAAAAGGCTCTGGTTCAGGCTGCTCGGCAACAGGATAGAATTCAAGGACTTTTTCAGCTTCATGAATTACCGCGAAAGCGACAGAGGAATATTCTCCCGCATATTCGGCTCCGGATACAAGGAAACCGCCGAACTGATACACACCGTATTCAAAGATAAAATATGCGCCAACGCCGATTTGACTCGCATGATCGCCGACTGTCCCGAGGCTCTCGCCTACGCTCTGGCCCTCATCAACGTACTCGATGATACGTCGATCCGCTCCGTCACCCCGCCATGGGTATTGATGAACTATCCGGAAGTCGAACATATAATGTTCAAACTCAGGTCTTCACCATGCCTGCAGGGATGCGGTTTCTGTAACAAGGCTTTCGACATACATACCGGTTTGAAACGGTATTTCGGGTTCGATTCGTTCCGGAAATACGATGGTGTCCCGCTGCAGGAAAGCGCTGTCCGGGCCGCAGTGGAAAACAAATCCATGATTGCAATATTCCCGACAGGAGGAGGCAAATCCCTGACATTCCAGCTTCCGGCGCTTATGGCAGGAGAAAATACAGGAGGACTGACCGTAGTGATTTCGCCGCTGCAGTCGCTGATGAAAGATCAGGTGGACAATCTCGAAAAAAAGGGCATAACCGAAAGCGTGACTATCAACGGACTGCTCGACCCCATAGAGCGTGCAAAGTCGTTCGAGCGGGTCGAAGACGGGTCTGCATCCATCCTGTACATTTCGCCTGAATCGCTTCGGTCCAAATCGGTCGAAACTATCATTCTGGAAAGGAAAATCGCACGTTTTGTCATAGACGAGGCGCATTGTTTCTCATCATGGGGCCAGGATTTCCGCGTAGACTATCTGTACATAGCCGATTTCATAAAATCCGTACAGGAAAAGAAAAATCTGCAGGAAAGTATTCCCGTATCATGCTTCACAGCCACGGCTAAACCGCAGGTCATAGAAGATATCAAGGCATACTTCAAGACACATCTTCATTTGGACATGGAGCTTTTCTCA
Organism: uncultured Bacteroidales bacterium; assembly: GCA_944323295.1. Lineage (GTDB taxonomy): Bacteria > Bacteroidota > Bacteroidia > Bacteroidales > UBA932 > Cryptobacteroides. The sequence continues at coordinate 3,186 of CALUSD010000169.1, forward strand.
GCCTCGGTATCGCGTCCGAATCTGCACTACACGGTACTTCCAGAGGCATCGGACGAAGACAAGTACCAGGCTTTGAGACGGCTGATAGAAAGCCGGGACTGCCCGGCAATAGTTTACGTAACCCGCACGAAAAAGGCGGAAGATATCGCCCTGCGGCTGGCATCGGACGGTTTCAAGGCAAAACCGTACCACGGGAAAATGAGCTCAGACATGAAAATCGAGAATCAGGATGCCTTCATGTCCGGAGAGGTGCAGATCATTGTTGCCACCTCGGCATTCGGAATGGGTGTGGACAAAAGCGATGTCGGTCTCGTCGTCCACTATGAAATCTCAGACTCGTTGGAAAACTATGTTCAGGAAGCCGGAAGAGCGGGAAGGGATGAAAAAATCGATGCCGACTGCTACGTCCTGTTCAATGAGGAAGACCTGTCCAAACACTTCCTGCTTCTGAATCAGACTAAAATCACAGTCAAGGAAATACAGCAAATCTGGAAAGCAGTAAAGTCAATTACGGGATTCCGCTCTACTGTCTCCAATTCAGCTCTTGAAATCGCACGGCAAGCCGGCTGGGACGACAGCATATCCGACATAGAAACACGGGTAAAAACCGCCATTGCATCTTTGGAACAGGCAGGCTACCTGAAACGAAAACAAAATACGCCGAGAGTCTATGCTACGGGAATACTGGTCGACAATGCCCAGGAAGCCATAGACAGGATAGAAGCCTCGGACAAATTCGACGGTCAGCACAAGATACAGGCTGAAAGAATCATAAAAAGTCTGATTTCCAGCAGAAGCCGGCGTTTTACTTCATCCGAAGATGCCGAATCACGGGTAGACTATATCAGCGACAGACTCGGCATACCGAAAACGGACGTCATACGTTGCATCAGTCTGATGCGTGAAGAAAAGATTCTGGCGGATACGAAGGACATCACGGCCTATTTCGGAAAAGGAGAAAGCCGGATGCGCCCGATACATGTGATGGAGCTTTACAACGGTGTAGAAAATTTTCTGAGCCGCTACATCGACAAATCCGATAAAGTCCTGAATTTCAAAGAACTGAACGAGCAGGCGGAATCTGCCGGAATAAAAGGTGTCGATGCCAGAACCATCAAAACCATTCTGAATTTCTGGGCCATAAAAGGATGGATCAAGAAACGTCACCTGTACGGCTCCAACAATCTATGCTGCGTGTGCGGTCTTCTCCCGCCGGATGTTTTTGCCCGGAAAATCGCTGTAAAACAACAACTTTCTTCATTCATAATCAAATTTCTCTACAACCTGAAAGAAAAACAGGAAGCAATAGAGGACACAGGCGATGGTTACGTGGAGTTTTCAGTCATGGGACTGCGTGATGCAGTCGGGCGTTCTGCCGGTTTTTCCGAAACGCCGCCAAGCACTGAAGACGTCGAAAACGCCCTTTTCTATCTTTCGCGCATAAAAGCCATCCGTATCGAAGGCGGTTTTTTAGTCATATACAACACCTTGACTATAGAGCGGATAGAGATGGACAACAAGAAGCGCTACAAGCAGGAAGACTACCGCCGCCTCGGCGTGTTCTACGAAAACAAGATACAACAGATACACATAGTCGGAGAATATGCCCGGAAAATGATAGACAACTACAAGGATGCGCTCCAGTTCGTAGACGACTATTTCAGGCTGAACTATCCCTCTTTTCTCAGCAAGTATTTCAAAGGCAGGCAAAAGGAAATATCGGCAAACATAACTCCGGCGAAATTCAAACAGATTTTCGGAGAGCTGTCCACGACACAGCTCCAGATCATAAACGACCGGTCTGCAAAATGCATCGTGGTGACCGCCGGCCCGGGCAGCGGCAAAACCCGTGTTTTGGTACACAAACTTGCCTCGCTGCTTATGATGGAAGACGTAAAACACGAACAACTCCTGATGCTGACATTTTCACGGGCGGCAGCCACGGAATTCCATAACCGTCTGTACAGTCTGATAGGGAATGCTGCAGGATTCGTGGAAATCAAGACCTTCCATTCATACTGCTTCGATATTTTAGGCCAGACGGGAAGTCTCGAAAAATCGGATAAAATAGTCGATACCGCTGTCGAAAAGATACGGAACAACGAAGTCGACATCAGCCGTATCACGAAGACGGTGCTCGTCATAGATGAAGCTCAGGACATGGATAAAAACGAGTACGAACTCATCCGGATTCTGATGAACAACAACGACGACATGCGCATCATAGCGGTAGGGGACGACGATCAGAATATTTACGAATTCCGCGGCTCGAATCCGAAATACATGGAAGATCTGATGAATCTTGAAGGTGCGGTGCAATACGAACTCGTAGAAAATTTCAGGAGCCGAAAGAATTTGGTGGATTTTGCCAACGGGTTTGCGGTTTCCATCAGTCACAGACTCAAAAGGCACCCGGTCATTCCCGTTTCGAACGAGACAGGCAATCTGAAGCTGACGCATTATCGCAGCAGGAATCTCATTCGTCCGGTTGCGGACGAAATCATGAAGACTGATTTGTCCGGCTCTACGGCTGTGCTGACCAAGACGAATGATGAAGCACTCGCCATTGCGGGTATCCTGCTGAAAAACGGTATTCCTGCCCGTCTGATTCAGAGCAACAATGATTTCAATCTGATGAATCTCGCTGAAATCAGATTCTTTTCGGATTGTCTCAACATCAAGGATAAAACAAACGCAGTCATCCAAAACGACGAATGGAATACTGCAAAAATAGCGGTGAAAGACCATTTCAGCCGCAGCAAGAATCTGCCGCTGTTTCAGAAAATCGTACAAACCTTCGAGTCGGTTTACCGGAAAACCAAATACAAATCCGACTTTTCTGTTTTCCTCAAGGAATCTTCGATGGAAGATTTTGCGGAAACTGATACATCCGGAATATCGGTTTCGACCATCCATAAAGTCAAAGGGAAAGAGTTCGACAACGTATTTCTGATGTTGGACTGTGCCGCTCCTGTGACTGACGAAGAAAAACGGCAGGTCTATGTTGCCCTGACAAGGGCAAAAAAGAACATGTACATTCATCTCAATACCGGATTTTTAGACAATATCAGGGTCTCCGGCCTTGAAAGAATCGAAGACCTCAACACATACGATGCCCCGGATGAAATTTCACTGCTTCTGTCATTGAAAGACATATGGCTCAACGACTTCACTCTGCGGCAGGAAGCAGTTGCCGGACTGATGGGAGGAGACAGGTTGGAGCCACGCGGCGATTGTATATACGATACGGGAGGAAAACTCGTCCTGAAATTTGCAAAAGGATTTATAAACGATAAGCTGGATAAGCTCAAAGCTAAAGGATTCGTACTGTCAGGCGCTTCCGTCAACTTCATTGTCTGGTGGAAAGGCAAGGAGATGGAGAAGGAAATACGTGTAGTTTTGCCGAAACTCGATTTCGTCCGTTGCCCTCCCGAAGAGGGCAGCAAATAATGCCTGACATAGGACAGACGTCCGGATTTTTGCTTATTTTTACGACAGAATGTTCATTAAACACTTGGAATCATGTTGAAAACAGGAGACAGAATGCCGGACTTCGAGGTCTGCGACCAGGCCGGCAACACAGTGACACAAAAGGACTTTGAAGGCAAAAAGATAGTGCTTTACTTCTATCCTAAAGACAGTACTCCGGGGTGCACGGCGGAAGCGTGCAATCTGCGGGACAATTTCGGAGCATTGAAAGCGGCAGGATATGAAATCTACGGGGTCAGCAAGGACAGTCAGGCTTCGCACGGGAAGTTCATCGAGAAAAATTCCCTGCCCTTCACCCTGCTCTCGGATCCGACCACGCAGATGCTGCAGGCTTTTGGAGCATGGGGAGAAAAAAAGATGTACGGCAAAGTCACGACCGGCACCCTCCGCAAGACTTTCATCATCGAAGACGGCATCATCACCCGCATCATCGACAAGGTAGACACGAAAAACCACACTGCACAGATTCTTGGCTGACCGCCATTAACGGTAAAAGGATGCCAGCGGCAATCAGGCAAGCATTGCTTTCACCTGATTGTAGACATTCTGTGCGGTGAAGCCATCCTCTACATCGTCCGGGAGTTCATCAACAGGGACTAAAAATTTGGATAAATGTATCCAATTAGTTACTTTTGTAAAAATTTTGTAGCGCTGGAGGTTATGAGGGAATTATATTTTTCAGATGAATTTTGGACATTTTATAACAATTTATCAAATAAAGTTCAGCATAAATTCGATTATGTGTTTGGCATAGTCAAAACTGAAAAAATAATTAGTACAAAATTCGTAAAACATTTGGAAAATACGGATTTATATGAAATGCGCGTTTCTATCGACAAAAATGAATACAGAACAATCTTATTTGCCATAGACGACAGAAACATAATCATTTCATCGAAAATATTTGTACTCAACGCTTTTGTAAAAAAATCCACAAAAGACTATCAAAGGCAGATAAGTAAGGCGATAAATATTTTAAATGGACTTGAATATGATGAAGATAGATGAAAATAAATTGGCAAGTTTACACACGGCTACTGAACTGCTTAATGCAAAATATGGGAAACCTGGAACACGGACAAGAAAAGAATTCGATGAAAAAGCCCGCGCCTGGTATTATGGAGAAATTTTGCGCGACAGGCGCAAACAACTCAAAATGACACAACAAGAACTTGCCAATAAAGCAGGAACAGCCAGAAGCTATATTGCACGCGTAGAGAAGGGTGAAACAGACATTCAATTATCCAGCCTATTTCGAATAGCATCCGCCATGGATTTGGCCATTGAGTTTCGCCCGATCTGAGAGATTGACAGAATTTTTGACTGATTTGCCGGTATTTATTAAGTTAGCAACATTTGAGGAAAATTCGATTGAATAAAATTTGACTTATATGACACAAAACAGAAAAGACTTTATTCGTGTATGGCGAAGGACCGGGATACTATTCCCTATGCTTATAGCAATATTATCATTATCTCCTGAACTTCACGCACAACAAACCTTATGGGTAGGCGAATCATATAAATGCGATGCAACATCCGCCGTACTGGGTCTTACGTCCGACGTAACCTGGACGACAACAGGAGGCTATCTGTCTTTAAGCGGAAGCGGTTTTTACCGCAATGTTACCATAACACAGTTTTTCTCAGGGTCTGCGACTGTCAAATGCAGCTGGAAGTACAGACTCTACTCTGGAGATACCTGGAAAAGCCAATCAAAATCCTGGACTGTCAAATGCAGGGAGAATCCGGTATCAATTTCCCCTGCACGCTTGACTCTCGCAGTAGGTGAAACAGCGTATGTCAGTTACGGTCACCAATATAACAACAGTTATACGTCCGCTGCAAATGCATATTTCAGTAGCAGCAACAGCAGCATTGCTACAGTATCGGCGTCCGGGTTAGTTACCGGTGTCAAACCCGGAACTACATACATAAATGTATATTCCAGAATCTCAAGCGCCGCGAATGCGCCATACTGTACAGTTACGGTAACGGAAGCTGTTCCAAAAAGCGTATCATTACCGGCGTCCATCAGTCTCATTATCGGTGAATCCAAAACTTTGACGCCTACTGTCACTCCATCCGGGGCTTCCACATCTTTCTCATGGAGTTCGGACAACAGCAATATTGCCACGGTCAATTCATCCGGAAGCGTAACCGGAGTCAAGGCTGGTACGACAAGAATAAAAGTAACGACCACCGTAGGCGGTCACTCGGCTTATTGCAATATCACGGTAAAAGAACCTCCGGTAGATCCTGATCAAATCTCGATACCGAAAGAACTCGTATTATATAAAGGATTCAGCTACAGGATCAGCCCGACCTTGCAGCCGGATAATGCAGAAACTGCATACACATGGGAATCGGACAATACTGACATTGCGACAGTGACCGGTACTGGAACAATAACCGCCAAAGCCACAGGAACCGCCGTCATAACTGTCACGACCGAAAATAACCTGAAAGCTGAATGCAAAATAACCGTATCAAACCTTCCGGACAACATAACCGAAAGTATGATAACCGACAATATTTCAATTATACGGAATCTTATAAACAAAACACTTGACAAATCATACTAATGAATGCTTGCCATGAATAAATATTTCGCAAAAATACTCGGCCTTGTCACAATGGCAGCCTTTATTCTCATCATATTCAGCAGATGCAGCGATTCCCGCCGTCCGCACAGCTCCGGATATTCACTTTTTGTCTGCACGGAATGGGGTGCATCAAAATCCGAGGTCTTGGATATTATGAAGAGTTACGAAACAAATGCAGACGAAAATGATTTTATATGCTATACAGGAAAAAATAACGTACAGACAATTTCTTATCAATTCCAGGATGACGGATTACAGTCGTCTTTAGTTATGATTCCTGAAGACAAAACCACAAAGGCGTCATTACAGGCGTTATTCAACAGATATGAATATCTCGGGGAAAAAGACGGCATGGAAATTTATGTCAGCAATACTGAAAACACAATGGCAGCCATCACGAGAACCATTAGCGGTAATGCAATATACTATGCCATAGGATATACAGTCCTCAATACGCAGAATCATTTATAAAATTTCCCGAATCCTACTATACGGCAAAGTCACGACCGGCACCCTCCGCCAAAATTTGTAATTACAAAAAATGTAAAAATATATTTACAAGATTTGTAATTACAAAAATTGTAAAAGGATGCCGGCGGCAATCAGGCGAGCATTGTCTTCACCTGATTGTAGACATTCTGTGCGGTGAAGCCGAGTTTCTCATCCAAGACCTTGTAAGGAGCGGAAAAGCCGAACGATTCGAGACCCCATACGCGACCATTGGCTCCGACTAAACTTTCCAACGTCACGGGAAGGCCGGCCGTAAGACCGAAAACCTTGGCTCCTGATGGGATGACACTCTCCTGATAAGCCTTGTCCTGTGTACGGAACAGGCCTTCCGACGGCACGGATACGACTCTGACTTTTATTCCGTCCGCTTTCAGCAGTTCTGCTCCCGCTACAAGAGTAGATACTTCCGAGCCTGAAGCTACAAGCACCACATCCGGATTCTCATCGGATCCGCTGACCGTATATGCACCTTTTGCCACGAGCGAATAATCATTGCCGGCAGGCAGATTCGTTATGTTCTGGCGCGAGAAAACGAGGGCGGTAGGAGTCTGCATGTTTTCCATCGCCAACTTCCATGCCCGTGTGGTCTCCTCCACATCGGCCGGACGAAGTACAAGCATCGAATTGCGGCCGCTGTGATTTTTCAGACGTTCCATGAGCCGGAGCTGCATCTCCTGCTCCACAGGCTCATGAGTAGGGCCGTCTTCTCCGACCCTGAAAGCATCATGCGTCCAGATAAACTTCACCGGGACCTCCATCAGGGCCGCCATCCTGACAGCCGGTTTCATATAATCGGAAAATACGAAGAATGTCGCACACGCGGCTATCACTCCTCCATGGAGCATCATGCCTATACAGCAGCAGGCCATGGTCAACTCTGAAACGCCGGCCTGGAAAAATGCTCCGGAAAAATCTCCCTTTTTGAATGAATGCGTCTTTTTCAGGAAGCCGTCGGTCTTGTCGGAATTGGACAGGTCGGCAGAAGATACTATCATGTTCTCGACATGCTCGGCCAAATAGCCCAAAACCGTAGCGGAGGCAGCTCTTGTCGCAGCACCCGGCTTCTGCACTATGGCATTCCAGTCGAGCTCCGAAAACCTGCCGGAAAACCACATCTGCATCTTGGATGCAAGTTCGGGATTTGCCGCCGCCCATTCCGCCTTACGCTCATTCCTTTCGCGGACAATCTCTACAAGCTCCCGGCGGCGGGCATTGTACAAAGCCTGCACCTCAGGGAAAATCCGGAACGGGTCATCAGGATTTCCTCCGAGATTTTTAATGGTATTGACAAAAGCCTCGCCTCCGAGCGGAGCGCCGTGTGTGGCGCAACATTTTTCATAGCTCGTATTGTCCGCTCTGCGGGCACCCTTCCCCATCACGGTATGGCCGATGATAAGTGTCGGTTTTCCTTCCGTCTTCTTCGCGGTATCCAAAGCCTGACGGATCTGTCCGACATCGTTGCCGTCGATTTTCAGCACTTCCCAGCCCCAGGCCTTGTATTTCATGGCCACATCTTCGCTCGAAACATCTTCCGTGGATGACGAAAGCTGGATATCGTTGGAATCATAGAACATGATGAGATTGTCGAGTCCGAGATGCCCGGCAATACGTCCTGCTCCCTGCGATATCTCTTCCTGAATACCGCCATCCGAAATATATGCATATATGGTCTGGCTCATCTGATCGCCAAGACGGGCTTTCAGGAATTTGGCCGCAATGGCAGCTCCTACGGCATACGTATGGCCCTGACCGAGCGGTCCTGACGTATTCTCTATGCCGCGGACAACGTTCACTTCCGGATGTCCCGGTGTAGGACTTCCCCACTGACGGAACTGTTTCAGCTCGTCGAGAGTGAATTTGCCGGACAAGGCCAGAACAGAATACAACATCGGAGACATATGTCCCGGATCAAGGAAAAAGCGGTCCCTGCTTTCCCAATATGGATTTTCCGGATCGTAAACTAAGTATTCGGAAAAGAGCACATTTATAAAATCCGCCCCTCCCATTGCACCGCCCGGATGCCCTGAGTTGGCTTTTTCCACCATTGACGCCGCCAGAATCCTGATATTGTCGGCAGCTCTGTCCATAAGTCTCTTGTCATTCATATTATTGTCCGCTTAAAGAAAGCCCAAAAATAAAAAAATTCCGGAAAATTTTCCGGAAAATTACCATAAAATAAACTGCAAGCCGAGAGCAGAAACGAATTTATTCGGTTATGCCGAGGCGTAGCGTGTTTGTAGACGTAGTCTAAAATAAACTGCAAGCCGAGAGCAGAATCGAATTTATTCGGTTATGCCGAGGCGCAGCGTGTTTGTAGACGTAGTCTAAAATAAACTGCAAGCCGTCGGAGGCGTAGCGTGTTTGTAAAAATACGCTAAGAAAGCAATTTCTTCACGAGAGTGGAAATCAGCTTTCCGTCGGCCTGTCCGGCAAGCCGTTTCGTCGCTATTCCCATCACCTTGCCCATATCGGACAATTTCGAAGCACCTGTCTCTGCAATGATTTTTTCCAACTCGGCCTCCACTTCGGCTTCGGAAAGCTGCTTGGGAAGGTAAACCTCCATGGCGGAAGCCTCCGCAAGTTCATTTTCAGCCAATTCGGGACGGTTCTGCTGACTGTAGATTTCAGCACTTTCCTTTCTCTGCTTCACCAACTTGCCGATAATCTTCACTATATCGGCATCCGAGATTTCGCCATTGCCGCCTTCGGCAGTCTTGGCTAAAAGAATGGCTGCCTTGATGCCTCTGAGGGCTGCAAGTCTGACCGTTTCCTTGGCTTTCATGGCCGAGACCATATCGGCCTGAATACGTTTTTCGAGTTCCATAATATTAATTTTACTTATACTGTTCATACCCCGGCATGGCAAGACCGGAAATGAAATCCTTGACACGCTTGTCGCTCTTGGGACAGATGAGGAGGGCATCATGCGTATCTATGACTATGAAATCTTTCAGGCCGGATACAGCCATCAGCTTATCCTTGTCTTCCGAAATCACCAAAGTCTCGACATTGTCCTTGGACAGGATATTTTCCGAATTGAAAACATTCCCGTCGCCATCCTTCTGGCGCACTATGTTATACAGCGATTCCCATGTTCCCACGTCGGCCCATTTGAAATGCGCAGGATAAAGCCATGCTTTCGCCGTCTTTTCCATCACGCCGTAGTCTATGGATATCTTGATGCAGTCCGAATAGGCCTTCTCGATAAACATGTCCTCGACCGGACTTCCGATAGCGTTCTGCCAGCCGGCAAACAGCCGTGTCACCTCCGGAAGATGACGCTCCATCTCAGCCCGGATACTCTCGGCGCTCCATACGAAAATTCCGGAATTCCAGAAAAACTCTCCGGATTCGATAAACACTTTTGCCAGTTCCACATCCGGTTTCTCGGTGAAGGTTTTCACTTTTACGGCCGTATTGTCTTCGCATTTGCACCTGCCTCCGCTGACCTGAATGTAGCCATAGTTCGGATCTGGCCTCGTCGGGGTCATGCCCAAGGTCATCAGGATATCCTTCCCCGAAGAATACTCCATCGCCTTCAATATGTCATCCGCAAAAGTCTCCTGCCCGGCTATGATATGATCCGCGGGAGTCACGACCATGGTCGCCTTAGGATTCCTTTTCAGCAGGGTATATGTCGCGTACGCAATGCATGGGGCAGTGTCTCTTCCGTACGGCTCGAGCAGCAGGTTTTCCTCTTTCAGTTCCGGGAGATGTTCCCTGACCAAATTTCCGAGACGGTCCGTCGTGACGACAAGGATGTTTTCTTCCGGAATGATTCTGGCGAAACGTTCGTATGTATGACGAATGAATGACTTGCCGGTACTGGCTACCTGTAGAAACTGTTTCGGACGGGCAGCACGGCTCATCGGCCAGAAACGCGTTCCGGACCCTCCGGCCATTATTACACAATAAAAATTTGCATTCATATCGGTTATCTGTTAATGTTATATGAATCGATTATAGGTATAAATGCCTGCGGAAAGTAGTCGATCCTGTATTCATCGCCCTTGAAAACCACGCTCACGACATCGAAACTGCACTCCGCATCGTCTATCCCGTTCTTTTTCAGCCACTTTATCGCCGCCGACACCATCTTTCTGCGTTTCGATGCATCGACGCTCTCCTGCGGCTCCGCTTCCATCGGGAAAACGCGGCTCTTCACCTCCACAAAATGTATTCCGTCAGCAGCCATGGACACGATATCGAGTTCCAGATGCCCGGTTCTCCAGTTCCGTGACAGAATCGCATGCCCCGCCTCCGACACTAAATACGCCGCCGCCAGATCCTCTCCTGAACGGCCTACTCTGCTGCGGTGATTCTGTTTATCAGCCATTCCCCCTCCTCTTTGACCAGCTCCACGTTCTTTGTCTTGCTTGCACCGCTGCCGGTAGTAATGGTGAACGATGCCGTAAACAGTTTTCCACCCTGCTGTCCTCCGGACAATACCATCTCGGAATCCGACAAAATCTTTGCTGCATCGGACAGCAATGACGAATCCGTCCTGTGGAAATTTTCCCAACATTGCCTGAATTTCAGGCAATAGCTTCTCATACCTTCGGACGGCACGCACAAATCTTCAGCCTCGTCCCATTTTCCGTCGAACAATGAGGAATAAAATGCCCTGACTGTCTCTTCCGGCGTCGCGACATCCTTTCCGACGCAATTCCGGACAAACCATGCCGCCAAGACCCCTATGCCGGCAATCCCGATCAAAATCAGAATATTCAATATGAACTTTTTCATATCAATAAAAATTTACTATCGTCACACCAGTACCGCCGAACTGGATATGTTCGTCCGATACCTTTGCCACTCCGGGCATTGTCCTGAGCAGCTTCTGCAGCTCCTCACGCAGGACGCCGGTCCCTTTCCCATGAATGATTCTCACGCTTGGAATGCTCAGCATGATGGCATCGTCCACATATCTCGTCACCTTTTCTATGGCATCGTTCAAGCGCTCTCCGCGGACGTCTATTTCAGGGCTGAAATTCAGCTTGCGCTCGGTAATGGATGAGTCAATATGCACCGACGACACTTTAGGAGAAACCGTCTTTACGGCATCCCGATATTCGTTCGAAGTGATACGCTCCACCTTGTCCGGAGACAGCTTGGAAGAAATATTTCCGATATTCACCACGATGGTTTTTGTCGAAACCTTGGCGATTTCGCCTACCATTCCCGTATCTTTCAGCCTGACCTTCTCTCCCGGTTTCAACGGAGCATTCCGGAATTCTTCTAATTTGCGTTCCGCCTCCGCCTTCTCCTCCATCTCTTTACGCGTCTTTTCATCCGCCCGCTGCAGCTTGCGTTTCCTCTCGCGCTCCCTCCGCTCGTCTATCTGTCTGATTTTACGTTCTATATAGTCATCCTTTTCTTTCTGCTGCTGTTCTTTACGCTGCGTCAGCGCAGCCACGAAACTCTGGAGTTCCTTGCGCGCCTCTTTGGTGACCTCTTTCTCTGCCTGAGCCTCTTTTATGGTCTTGATGGTGTTCTCTACCTGTTTATTGGCCCCGGCCACTATCTCACGGGCCTCCTTGGCAGCTTCGTCGAGGATTTCCTTTTTCTTTTTCCGGATTTCGAGAAGTTCTTTCTGGTATTTGTCCGTGATGCTCTCGAGTGTCCTGTCAGTATTGCGGATACGCTCGAGTTTCTCATCGAGAGCCTTGCGGTTCCGGGCTATCTTCCGCAGATTCCGTTCTATTCCCACGAATTCATCCCCGGCCCTCGCCTCCGCATCCTTGACGATAGTCTCCGGCAGCCCCATCTTGCGCGCAAGCTCGAATGCAAACGAATTGCCTGGCAGCCCGGTCTCCAACTTGAACAGCGGAGCGATGTTCCGGACATCGAACATCATGGCCCCGTTCACGACATGCGTATCTTCCCGGGATGCATAAAGTTTCAGATTCGTATAATGCGTGGTGATGACCCCGTAAGTCCCCCGCCTGTCCAATTCCGCAAGAATAGCTTCTGCTATGGCTCCTCCGGCCGCAGGCTCCGTCCCCGAACCGAATTCGTCTATCAGGACCAATGTCCTGTCATCCGCATGAAGCATGACTTCCCGCATGTTTGACAAGAATGAACTGTAGGTACTCAAGTCGTTGTCTATCGACTGGTCATCCCCGATATCCACCATAATCCTGTCGAAAACAAGCATCTCCGAAGTTTCCGACGTAGGGATGAGCATTCCCCACTGGAACATGTACTGCAACAGTCCTACAGTCTTCAGGCACACGGACTTTCCTCCGGCATTCGGTCCGGAAATCATCAGAATCCTCTTTTTGTCCGTAAGAGTGACGGTCAGCGGGACTATTTCCTTTTTCTCCCGCTTCAAAGCCTTTTCGAGCAGAGGATGACGCGCTTTGCGTATGCTCAGTTCCCCAGTCAAGGACAGTACAGGCATTCCGGCGATGATGTCCAATGCGACATTGGCCTTGGCCATGATGAAGTCTATCTCTCCCAAAAACTCCGCAGTATAAAGCAGGTCGGCGATATACGGTCTCAGAAAATCCGAAAAGGCCATCAGTATTTTCAGGATTTCACGATTTTCCGCAAATCTGAGCTCCTTGATCCTGTTGTCCATCTCCACGATTTCAGCCGGCTCGATAAAGGCCGTTTTTCCGGATGCTGACTCATCATAGATGAAACCGGGGACCTTTTTCTTGTTGACGGACGGCACCGGAATCAGAAGTTTGCCGTCCCTTACGGAAACAGCCGCATCCTTGTCGGCCAAACCTTCTTCCTGGATTTTCCTGAGTATGGAATTCGCCCTCCGGGAAATAGCGCCTTCCGCTTCTTTCAGAGACTTGCGGATCGAAGCCAGCTCTGCGGAAGCCGAATCGCGGACTTCGCCGAATCTGTCGAGGATAAGGTCTATCTGTCTCTGCACCTCGGGGAAATACATCACCGGCTCCGCCATCCGTTTCAGATTCGGATAAATCCCGTCTTTGATGGAAGAAAAGAAATTCGAGATTTTCCTGACGATCTCGAGCATCGTCCTGAGTTTCCTCAGGGAAACAAGATTGATATATGAAGCAGGACGTTCCAAAAGTTTCAGAAAGCCGAAGCAGTCGATATAGCCGTTGGTCGGAAAACTTTCTTCGAACATCAGGATAAG
>CALUSD010000170.1 GCA_944323295.1 uncultured Bacteroidales bacterium
TAGAAGAAGATTTCGTGCCGGCCAGACTTGATACCGGAAGGCTCAAAGGGTACGCATTGAAAGGAAAACATACATTGGCCGTATGGTACCGGGACAGCTGCAACACATGGAAGTCCGAACTCGAGGAAGGCATCGCTCCGGAAACTCTTTCGGGCATCCGCATTTCCCTGAAAGACGTACTTGCAGGCAGGAAAGTAGAAAACGTGACCGTCTACGATCCATGGACGGACAGGACCTGCGACATGGGCCGCGCCACGGAATTCGTTCTGCCGGATTTCAGCAGGTCCGTCGTCGTGAGGATAAGTCTTCGCGGAAAATAAAATACATTACACAGTCTGTCCCCGGTATTCAAAGGGCGGCAATATAAACAGTTTCGCCATGAAAAAAATCTTTACGTTCCTGTTGCTCGGCTTATGTTTATCTTACGGTATGAACGCTCAGACTTCCGTCCATGGACGGGTCGTGGTACATCCTGACCAACGATTTCTCATGTATGAGGACGGAACGCCTTTTTTCTGGCTCGGAGATACCGCCTGGCAGATGTTCCACCGTCATACCATTGACGGAGCGCGCATCTATATGAGCGACAGGGCCATGAAAGGGTTTACAGTGATACAGTCCGTATGTCTCGCAGAACACGGCGGCCTGAGTTCTCCCAATGCAGTGGGAGAGTGGGCATTCCTCGACGATGACTATACGGTTCCGAATGACAAGTATTTCGATCATATCGAGGCGATGGTGGACATCGCCGATTCTCTCGGTCTTGTCATAGGTTTGCTCCCGACCTGGGGAGACAAGTTCAATCTCAAGTGGGGTCCCGGACCGGTGATTTTCGACACGGAGGAAAAGGCTTATGCCTATGGCGAGTATGTCGGGAAAAGATTTTCCGACAAGAAGAATATCGTATGGATTCTCGGAGGCGACAGACCGGCTGACGGATACGGGGACATTGTCAGGGCAATGGCCAAAGGTATTGCAATGGGAATATCCGGAAAGGAAGACTACTCCGCATGTACCATGACGTATCATCCGTGGGGCGGGACATCCTGTACTGAATGGTTTACCGACGAGCCGTGGCTTGATTTCTACATGCAGCAGAACGGACATCCGTATGATGTGCCTGTGTGGGACCGCATCCTTGCAGATTATAACGGAGTGCAGCCTGTGCGGCCGGTCTTGGACGGAGAGCCTCTCTATGACGAGCACGCCATCGATTTCGACATGGAGAAGAACGGAGTTTCCACGGACTATCACACCAGAAGGTTTTTCTATCATGAAGTATTTTCCGGGGCTTGCGGCCATACATTCGGAAGTACGGGCGTATGGCAGGTATGGGATCCGGAAAAATACAGTCCGGCAGGCAATGTATTTACCCCATGGCAGGAATCTCTCGGCAGGATAGCTTCCTATCAGATGGGTTATGGAAAGGAGCTTGTCATGAGCCGGCCTTATTATACCCGCATACCTGATCAGAGCATTGTCAATGAGGCTTATGACCATCTTGACAGGATTACCGCCACAAGGGATACCGACCGCACTTATGCTTTCATTTACACGGAACGCGGCAAGCCGATAGACGCAGACCTCACAACAATAGGCACCGGAGAAAAAGTCCGGGCATGGTGGTTCGATCCGAGAAGCGGGAGATGCATGGATCTCGGCCTTTTCCCTCGTAAAAAATCAGTAGTTTTTACTCCGATGACCTGCGGTGCAGGCAATGACTGGGTATTGGTGATCGATGCTCCGGAAGCCGGCTACACGATGCCCGGGCGTGGACCGGAAATCTGTCCGGACAAAGCCTGAATGTTACATTTTATCCCCTTGTTCTGCCGCGAAAAGTGCAGATTGTGACAAACGGTCAGAATAATGTTACAGGATGTCACGCCTGAAAAATCAGAAACCGGCATCTTTGTGTCCGTAAGTTAACCACTGCAGGACACAAAACATGACCGGAATGACAGATACCGAATTCAAGTCTAAACAAGCGCTTCTCATTTCAGACAAATACGTTGGGATGAGAGGCGTATTGCTGTCGTATATCCGAAAACATACGGACAACTGTACGGAAGCCGAAGATATCCTGCAGGAAACATTCACACGCCTGCTCGAATATCGGACGGTACTCTCGATTCCCACCATCGACCGGCTCATTTACAGAATCTGCCGGAATCTCATCGTAGACTGGTACCGCAGACACGCATTGTCTCTGAAAGCGCAGGAATTTTTTGACCGATGCCGACTGGCGTCGGGCAATAACGTCACGGAGGAAACGGTAAGACTGAACGAGATGCTGCGCATCGAAAAGGAATGCATCGAAAAAATGGGAATGCGCAAAGGCGAAATATACCTTCTATATATACATAAGGGAAAAACGAGCGGTGAAATCTCCGCAATGCTGGGTCTGAGCAAACGTACAGTGGAAAACCATGTTTTCGCTGCAAGAAAAATGGTCAGGGATACATTCAAAAAAGCAATCTAATACATTAATAACCAAAAAATATGAGCAATTCACCAAAATTTTTGCTGACAGTGCTGCTTTCCGCAGCAATGACGCTGATAGCGGGAAAGGCTTCTGCTCAGGACAATATCTCCGGATATGTCATGGACAACGAAGGCTATCCTGTCATCGGTGCAGCTGTCATAATCGACGGGACTTCGACCGGTACCACGACGGGTATCGACGGCGAGTTCACTCTTGAAATGGCGGAAGGTACCGCCATCACGGTCTCATGCATCGGATATACGGAAGTCAAGACGACATACACTCCGGGCATGACCATTACCATGCAAATCGAATCCACGCTTTTGGACGATGTAGTCGTAGTAGCGTACGGTGTTCAGAAAAAAGAGACGCTCACAGGAGCCATTTCAGTAGTCAAGGATGAAATGTTGGAAGAGAAAGGTGCGCTTTCAAGCCCTTTGCAGGCCATGCAGGGCCAGATCCCGGGTGTCATCATCACTCGTTCCTCATCCGCTCCTGGAGACGAGAGCTGGGGAATGAGCCTGCGCGGTGCAGTGTCCACCAACTCATCCGAGCCGCTCGTCATCATCGACGGTGTGGCATACGAGAGCATAAACGACATGCGGCTTCTGAATCCTTCCGACATCGAATCGATGTCTTTCCTCAAGGACGGCGCTGCAGCCATCTACGGCTCGCGTGCAGCCGGCGGCGTAGTCCTCATTACTACCAAGAAAGGCAAGGAGGGACGGGCCAAAGTCGAATATTCGGGATCCTATACCATGAAGACAGTAGGACGCATGCCTGAACTGATGACGCTCGACGAGTGGTCGGACGCAGTCCTGATGGCCACAGCGGACGGCTCGAATGTCAACTGGCAGAGATATGCCGAATTGGCCAAACTGTACAAGGGGCAGTATATCGACCTGTACCATAATGTGCATCCTTTCGGAGGCGAAGGTTTCCCTGACATAGCGGAATTCATATTCGACGATTCCGTAGACTATTTCGGTTCTCTTTTCGGAAATGCGCATTCCACTTCCCACGATCTGAGCGTATCGGGCGGGTCTGAAAAGATATCATACAGGGTATCATTGGGCTATCTGTATGACGGCTCGCCGCTCCAGTACGGAGAAAACAACAACCAGAGGTACAATATCCGCGTGAACAACACCTTCCACATCACCGACTGGCTCACCCTCGATTCATCCATCGGTTATAACAGGCAGGAGCAGATAGCCCCGACCAATATAAGCAGCGCCCTGACAGACCAGGTGCCCATGCCGGGTCTTCCTCTCTTTACCGCGGACGGCAAGGCATACGGCTGGGGCAGGAACAGCCACTGGACGTCGCCGGCTTCCGAGCTCGAATTCGGCGGAGACAACAAGCTGTCGGTATCCGCATTGAATGTCAGCGAAGCATTGAATTTTACTCTGACGAAATGGTTGGATCTCAATGTAAATCTCGGCTACAATACTACTACCGCATTCAGGGACATGGTATCGAATCCAGTCACCTACTACAACTATGACGGCACCGTAGCCCAGTTCACCGAACCGGGAACAGAAGATTCCTATTACAGACAGACCGGCTCCCGTACGGACTTTTATTCGGCATCGGCCTATCTGAACGGTCATCATACCTTTGCCGACGATCATTCTCTCAGCGCCACACTCGGCGCCCAGTACGAACTCAAGACCTTCATGAGATTCGGAGTTCAGGCCGAGAATATCCAGGAAGGGCTCAGCATAGTCAACGGCTCGGGGCTCGTCACGATAGCCGACAATACGGACAAATACAAATTCGCCGTGGCCTCTGTCTTCGGCCGCGTGAACTACGACTACAAGGAAAAATACTTGGTCGAACTGAACATGCGTTATGACGGCTCCTCCAAGTTCCTTCCGCAAAACAGATGGGCATTCTTCTGGGGCGGCTCCTTGGGATGGAGGCTTTCCCAGGAAGGTTTCCTGCAGGATGCCGACTGGCTGAGCGAACTGAAACTCAGGCTTTCCTACGGTGAAGTGGGCAACCAGAACGGCATATCCAACTATGACGGCTATCTTCTCTACAACCTCAACACCGGGGACGGGGCCCTTATCGGCAATGCGTTGGCCTCTACCATCACTACTTCCGGAAAACTCGTTTCTCTGACCAGAACATGGGAAAGAGTGCAGAACTACAACATCGGACTCGATTTCGGTTTCTTCGATGACAGGCTCGTGGGTACAGTCGAGGCATTTACGAAAAGAAACAACAACATGCTCGTAGGCATCGACTATCCGAGCATTGTCGGAGACAACCCGCCTTCCGTAAATGAAGGCAAATTCAAATCCTGGGGCTATGAAGGACAGCTGACATGGCGTGACCGCAT
>CALUSD010000171.1 GCA_944323295.1 uncultured Bacteroidales bacterium
GTTTTGTCATCTCGAGCGAAGTCGAGAGATCTGCTTATTATTATGATTCAATTTATTTACAGATCTCTCCACTCCGGGCTTTGCCCTTCGGTCGAGATGACAACAGAACAGATCATCGCTCGGGCACCCTTCGGTCGAGATGACAACAAAACAGATCATCGCTCGGGCACCCTTCGATCGAGATGGCAAGGCGCTCAGTCCCAGGCGACCTCGTCCTTGATTTCGTAGCTTTCGTTCGAGGCTCCGCCGGAAACAGGGATACCGCCCGGCAGCTGTATGTTCAGGTCGAAATGTCCCATGTGCTCCATCTCTATCATGTCTGAGGCTGAAGTGCCCGCCATTATGAAAAACTCGCCTCCAACATTGAGATATTCACCGCCGAACTTCATGTATCCCGGCATGTCCCTGTTGGTAATATAAAGCGGAAGTCCGTCAGCAGTCGTAAAGCCGATATAGCTCTCAAACGGCGGCATCAGCATCATGCCTCCCTCCTCGAACGTTCCGTCAAAGTAAATATAACAGTCCTCGTAGGTACATGTAAATCCCTCTTCCTCCATGCGGGATACGAATGCCTCATCCGAATAAAACGGAATAACTACCCTGAAAATTTGCTGTCCCGGTATTTTTTCCAAGGAAATATCCCCGTTGAAATAATATCCGGCACCAAGAGTATGGATATCAAAATTGACATGGTCCGCAAATGCGTTCGGGATTGCCTGCCACTCCGCATCCGGGTCAAAGTGTCCGGCAGTCATGGCGCCGGCATTCGAGAAAGATTCCATTCCTCCTTCCGACATGGCTGAAACCACTAAAATATATTCAGTATCAGGAATAAGCGTATAGTCCGTAATCTCCCTATAGAAGCCTCCGGAAAGTGCCTCGGACAATTCTTCTTCGGAAAGGAGACGGCCGCGCTCGGACAATATCTGACTTTCTGTGTACCCGCTCGAGGTCAGTGACTGATATTCGGATGCAGTAAGAATACACCAGCTTGCACTGACCGCATTGTCCGTCCGGATACTCATATTCACCTTATAATATACATCCCCCTGTTCGAGGGTCGTATCCAGATTCGGAGCATCGCCCGAAGGTGCGGCAGTAGTCACCTCAGCAGATGAAATAAGTCCTAAAGTCGAATAGATATCCGAATAATCGACAACTACCACATATTCCTTTCCCGCCGAAATAGCTGTCTCGGAATAATTCAGGGTAAATGCCTTGTCTACCGTAAAGGTGCAGGTGCCGTCGGGACCGGCAATGACAGCATCGGAATGCTCAAAAGCAGCGCTTGTATAAGATTCTCTGTCACCCTCGGGAATGGTTTCCCAGTCTGATTTCAGGAATGCGGCAGCCTTGATCCAGGCACCGCGCACGGCCTTTACGGTTCCGGTAACAGTCGTAGCCTCTGCCGACAGTTCCATGATTTCAGGAGCAGGGGCAGGCTCGAAAGCGAACGGCTCCTTGACCACGATTTCAGAACGGAATGCGTCTGTGGATGAAGATGTGCTCTGAATGGCGACATTGCCCTGCAAATCCTTGACATATACCGTGAAACCTTCTTCCAATGTCTGCGGAGGTACGCCGAAATAGAAATATGTCGGAGTGACAGGGTCAAGATCGACATAGCCGTCCATATTCATATAGACTCTTTTATTATAACTGCCATTTCCGTCATTTCTCAGAGGATAAACGGAAGAATATAAGCCAGTCATAATATCCGACTTCGGGACAGTGAGGTAGCCTGCGAGATATTCCCCTTTATTACCGGTCATGGAAATTTCACCGACAGCAACATCACCGGTAACGCCGATACGGATCACTGAGGCGAGATTGTGGAACTGCAGATCTGTAGAAGTACTGTATGCGGCCATCGGATTGGCTCTGCCATAGAACGAGTCCGGGGTATAGAACTGAAGACTTTCGAAATAAAGATAGAAATTATCTCCGTCAGACTCCGGGAATCTCCAAGGTAAATAGAAAGCGAAATACTCGTCGCTTTCCATTACTTCTACGGTACCGAACGCCGGATCGCCTTCATCAGGTATCACCTGATATTCGTTATCATTGACATACACCATGTCATCCCATGTCCAGACGACCCGTTTTTCGTCCTCGAGCATGGTCTTGGACTGATTTTCAGTATCGGCGCTTCTGACCGTCAGAGTGACGGTATTGCCCGACGGCAGGGCATCAGGCTCTGGCTCTGAAATTTTTCCGCATTGCGCCATTGCGAGAGGCAGGGCCGCGAGCAACAGCATGTTTTTCAATATTCCGGTTTTCATTTTATTCGATTTTGAAAGTTTGAGGATGATTTGTTACCAGGGCGTCCTGTCCTTTACATAAAACTGTTCAGTATAAAGGCCCGAGGCGCTGCCTGAAAGCTGATAACTGATGTTGATGGATGCCAGCAGTATTCTGGACTCGCCGTCAATATCCGCAGTGACATTCGAAGACACGGAAATGCTCACAATTTCAGGATCGTACGAATAAACAGGGAAATATGATACGCTGTTCTTACTTGTGGCAAAATATGCCGGACGGCTGTCTGCAGTGCAGAATCCGGTATAGCTTTCTTCCGGAAAAATTCTCGTAATATAGTTTCCTGCCGTGCTTCCGGTCAGATCGCATTCCGTGGCATCCAAGTAAAGATAAACAGTTCCCCGGCCTTCCCGCATGAGGCCTGAAATCTCCATAGCCTTGACGAATTCGGAATCGCTTTCCGGCTCGTAAGCCATTCTGTATATGGCTGCATCGGCACTCTTTTCCAACAGACCGCTGTAAGATGCGTTAAAACTTTCATATGAGCCGTTTTCATGGTAGTAACTGAAATAAATCTGCATTTCCGCATTCGCCGACACCGTTTCCCATACTGGCTCCTGCGGGAAATGTTCAGGAGTGGTGTATTGCACGCGCTGCACCGATGTCGAACTGTCGTAACCGGTCGCCAGTACTATTGCAGTAAACTCAGCCGACGGATAAAGCAGACAGCTTTGGATTTCGACAGACCCGTAAACAAGACCTGAAGGCTGCGAAGCCTCGACGACTTTATCCCCGTCCAATGCCCGGCCGTAAATCTGGGCAATGTCCGTATCATCCATTCCCATGCCGGCATAGCGCTCATACTCTTTCTGAGAACATACGAAGACCGACAGGCCGGAAAGGTCATCGGAAGAGGCAATCCGCATCACCATATTCGTATAAGTGCTCGAATCGGCCAGTACTTCCACGCTGAATTCAGGACCTTCTCCCACCGCCTCGGTCGTAGATGCCTTGACAGCGGCCGGATTCCCGAATTTACTGTCCCAGCCGGAATATACCGCCGTCACATAATAGTCGGTGCCTGCGCTCATCTTCACTATTTCCGAATAGGCATTGCAGACTTCCGACAAACGGAATGTGCAGGTCCCGTCCTCGCCTGCAGTCATGGTTTTCCCGAAATCCGCCGCCTCGAGCGCATAGTCGTTCCTGCAGTAATCCTCTTCAAAATATCCGGAGCATTCCGGCAAAGATTCATACAATGTGCCGTAAACCGCACCAGCGCTGATTTCCATCCCCGGCTCTGCCGTAACAGTAAACGTGATGGTAGAATCCGTCGTCTCCGTGACCTCGATGACAGGCTCCGGAAGCGGCTCGAATGCAAAAGTTTCCATCGGCACGAGCGTAGAACGCAGGACTTCTACCGGTGCTGTGACTTTTTTCCTGGCGATATTGCCGTAAATGTCTTCGGCTATGACGGTAAAACCGTTTTCATACACCCGCGAAGGTATGCAGAAATTGAAATATTCCGGTGTCGACGGGTCGAGAGTAAAAAATTCATCCCCGCTGTCGTAATAGAAGTCAATAGCGGTGGTACTGCCGTTCGAATAGTCGAAATCCGCATAACTGTCTTTCAGTTCGCCGTTCCGGAAATCTTCCAAATGCACCCGGACCATACCTGCAATATCGCTGCCGTCATTCGTGGCCAACGAGATACGTTCCAGAGTCTGAGTACCGGTCATACCGAGCCTGAGTACGCCTCCGATATTCTTGAATTCCAAGTTGGTATCGGTACTGTATGCCATCATCGGCAT
>CALUSD010000172.1 GCA_944323295.1 uncultured Bacteroidales bacterium
GGACGGGTTACGAGCAGGCGAAGGCCATGCGTGAACACAAAACCGCAGAGTTGGAAGCGACCGAGCAAGAATTGAAGGCGGTAAAAGGGGAACTGAAAACCGAAAAGCTGAAAAGTGCGGCGGCGGAGGTGGGTTCCAACATCGTGGAGGGTATCGGTTCGCTGGTAGGAACGTCGAAAGTCAAAAGGCAGGAGCAGCAGATCGGGGCATTGCGGCAAGAGGTGGCCGCCCACGAGGAAACCATCGAGATCCTGCAAACCCAAATGCAGACCATGCAGACCGACTACAGCCGTCGATTGTTGGAAGTGCAGCAGAAATCACAGCAAACCATCGGAAAACTGCAAAACGAAATAGACCGCATTTATGGCTGGTTCCCCGATACGCCCCAGCTTATCCGGTGGGGTGAGTATTGCCGTTCGCTCGGATTCTCCGACGGGCAGGCCCGCGATCTCGTAAATATGCGCCCCGTCCGTTTCTCCGGTAGTCTATATTCGCACGAACATTCCCAACACTTTGAAGTCGAGAACTCCGAAGCCCGGCTTATGCGAGATGAAAAAGGCCCCGGAGGATTTCAACTGTTCATCGACCGGATTCCGATCCTAAGATGGTTCCGGCAAAAAGCAAAAGAATTTTTAGAACGACTGGGGATAAAAGTCCCTGAAAGGAACCAGCATAAGAGCATAGGAATGAAATAAATTCACGAACGACATCTTTTGTCGCTATGACGGTTTATTTTTGCTAAAAACAGTTCGAAAATGGCAAAAACAGGAATGCTCCAACGATTCTTACTGATCATAGGTAAACTGGAGGGACAAAACGGCTATATTCCAGGGGATGATCTGATAAAACATGTCGAAAAAGAGATGAGATACCGCGATGGAAACCTGTCCGGCAGTTCTTTGCGGACAATCCAGCGCGACATAAAATCTATCGAAGAGCTTTTCGGCATCGTCATCAAACATAAAAAAGGGTACGGATATTATATAGCGGACAAAGAGATTGCTTCGGCCGAGAGATATGAAGAATTACTGCTTAATTTCGATATTTTATCCGCGCTAAACGCAGATAGCGGACTGAAGCGATATATACAGGCAGAACATCATCGTCCTGTCGGAAGCAATAATTTGCCTGTACTTATTGAGGCCATCCGAAATAATCGCAATGTGGATTTCGATTATACGCTATTCCGGCATGACAATGCGATTCTTCATAAAACGGTTTCTCCCTATTTCCTGAAAGAGTCCCGGGAACGCTGGTATCTGATTGCCATGGACGGCGATAAACTAAAACTATTCGGTGTAGAGCGTATTTCCAACTTACAGATACTTGCGGATACTTTTGAAAGAGACGAAACCATCGACATCGACAATCTGTTCAAAGACTGTTTCGGCATTTGGAATCAGGAGGACATTCCGGTAGAGGATATAGTCCTTTCGTACAGCGCTCTCGACGGTCGTTTTCTGCAATCGGTTCCGTTGCATCATTCGCAAACCATTCTTACCGATACGGAAAGCGAATTCAGAATAAGTGTCCGGCTCCGGATTACAAACGATTTCGTGATGGAGTTACTCTCCAGAAGCACTTCGTTAACCGTTATAAAACCCGTTTCATTACGCCGCAGAGTCGCGGAAATATATGAAAAAGCATTGCAGCGCAACATGGACAAATAATATGCAACAGCCCGAAAAGGGGACACTTAGTATTATGTTTCGATATTTTTCCTATCTTTGTCTTGTACTGCCTGTTGCAGGCAATGCAGACATACATAACACGGGAAAGTGTTTAGCTTTATTCTCAGGTAACGAATCTGACAATTCAAAACAAGTAGAGAATAAGCTGATATCCTTACGTCTCAAACAGGCGTGGGCTGTTGCTTATTTATACTTGTGGGCTTTGTCAGAGCCTGTTACCTTAAATAAGTTAATGGTTCCACGCTTTCTTTATGTTTAATTGCCACTGGAGCCGGGGGCGTAAATAACAATCCATATGAATACTGTTACTTGTCCGAAATGTAAAATCATTCATGAACTTACTAAAGAGTTAGCCAATGAAGAATCGTTGACATGCCTTGCATGTGGGACTACTTTTAAAAATCCATATTATAGTAACAGTACCAATACTGTCTCATTAACTAAAAAGCAAAAAAGAGGGATCATTGTATTCGTCGTCATTATTATCCTATATCTAATAGGCAAAAACGACGACACATCATATTCGTCTCAATATATTGTAACAAAAGACACATATGCGGCAACGGACAAACAAACAAGGGACGATCTAGTATCATATGCTTTGAACAACGATATACAAGCCGTGCGAAATTTGCTTATCCAAGGGAAGGCTGTCCCATTGAACAAAGGAGAAGAGGTTTATTTGGTTTCATATAGATTGTCCTATTGTGTTGTACGCAAAAAAGGATCTTCTCAGAAGTTGTGGATAAACAATGAATGTGTTAAACAACAATCAAAATAAAAAGAATCAATAATTTAGTTTTAACCTAATACATAAATGTTAGACGATAAAGATATTCGAAAATACATATTCCGGTTTGTGTGCCGATTTTTAGCAGTAATTACTACATTATGGCTCATCTGTTTTTTATCCACACCACAAAAACATAAAAGCAAAGATCGGACAATTATATGGAAAGGATACGATCCTTCACGTCCTGCAAGCGATATCAGTCATTTAGATTATGAGAATATGACAATCACGTATCGAACTTATCCAGATTCAGGACAACGAACTCAATTTTATCCGAGAAAACAGCATAACGGGGTGACGATTACGACAGGGGACGGCAAACGAATCGATACCCACTTGACTAACGAAGAATTATTCGAACAATTGGATCTAGAATATGAAGACCTGTATGAATACTATATGGATTAATCTAAAATCTACGACTACCATGAAAACAATAGATTTCACGAAAATACAGGCAGCCCAACTTGAAGATTTTGCAAATGCAAGTGATGAGTTATTTGGACTTGGAGTTATTACTACGGACAGTTTTACAGGAGAAATAGGGGAATATATAGCCTGTAAATATTTTCATTTGACAAAAATGCCCAGGGTTACTCGGGCTATAGACGGGATATGTTCGAGAGGATATAAATACCAAATTAAAGCAAAAGTAGTATCCAACGACAATTTCAATTATAATATTACCAACCTGTCCTCACGGGAATTTAATTTTTTAGCCGTTGTATATTTTGATAAAAGCTACAACCCATTAAAAATATTAAAAATCCCTTCTAGCAAAATTAAAGGGGCAACTTTTAAGATTACTACTTCTGTTATAGCCATGTATAATTGCGATATCACTAATCTGCGATTACCTTCAAAAGTACGGATCGCAATTAATCGTTTTGCGAAAGCATATGATCAATTAGAAGAAAATAAGATCATAAGAAGTCGAAGAATTGTTGGAGATATAGGGGAATTCTATGCCTGTAGAAGGTTAAATTTACATTTATGTTCCAATCGAAACGAGAAAGGATACGATGCAAGCAACGAACAAGGACTACGGTTCGAGATAAAAACAAGGAGAGTATATGAAAGTGATCGTCGGTGTAGTGAAACCCGACGAATCAATAATTTAGTCGGGAAAGATGCTGATTATCTAATTGTCGTAACAATAGATAGGGTATTTCGCTGTTCCGGTATGTGGATTATGCCAATGCGTAACATTATGAATCCAAAATCAGCACATTTAGGAATAGTCAATACGACCCTTGGAGTAAAAAATTTAATTCCCAGCAAGATAGACTGGCTACAAACAGGCGAAAAATTCAAATCTTTTTAAAATTATTAACTATGAAAATTAACATCATAAGCATAGCGATAATCTTATGTTTTGCTACATCATGTACCCAAAACAGGGCAGCCGAGCAATATGAAAAAGCAATGTTCTATTTAGATTCATTGAAAAATACCGACCATTATGCAAAAATCAATGATGCGATTGACTTGTTACAAAAATCCGCTAAAGCAGGTAATGCAAAAGCTCAGTATGAACTAGGCAATTTATATTGGATGAATCGAGATTCATTGATTCCCATAGAGAGAGATACTCTAATGGCCATACAGTGGTATGAAAAATCCGCGGATCAATGTTATGCTCAGGCTCAATATAGCCTAGCTTATATCTACGAGAATGCTCGTGACAATTTAAAAAATAGTCAACGTGCTTTCGATTTATATAAAGCTGCCGCAGATCAAGGATTTGTCGATGCTCTTTACCGAATGGGAAGAATATACCAATATGGAATTAAAGATATAGTAGCAAAAAATGACACTATCGCATTAAAGTATTATCAACAAGCCGTAGACTCGGCTTCAACTGCCGCAATGTTAGCTTTGGGACTGTATTATTATTCAGAAAATACACACAAAACAATCGATCTTTTGCAGAGAGCAGCAGAGTTGGAGCATCCGGAGGCTCAATATAGACTAGGGTTGTCATATATGTATGGCATAAAGGGCATTATATCTATAAACCACGCCGAAGCTATCAAATGGCTGGAGCTTGCTGCCCAAAATGGTCATATTAAGGCTTGTAACGAATTAGGTGATTACTACGTAAGAAAGTATGGTGATGATATAGTAAAATGTTCTGAAATAGCGTTTCCTTGGTATGAGAAATCTCTGAAAATCAGAAATAATATTCCTGCTACACTGGGTTATGGAAATGCATATTTCAAATGGTTTGTAAATTATAGCGGTCATAACGACATTGCAAGAGCTCTTATATGCGCGATGCAGGCATCCATTAATTATAGGATAGCAGAAAACATGGCTGATAAAAAAAATATAAATTTTATGATGATGGATTTGGGAATGGATAGTTTTGAACAGGATCTTAAAAATACTTTTCCATTTTATGATACTGCTACTACAAAATTTAAGCTGGGATTATTATATTTATATATTGGAACGATTAGAAACGACAAAAACGCACTAACAGAAGGTAAAGAATGGATGAAAAAAGCCGCAGCAGCAGGCTCAGATCAAGCCAAAGAATGTATTCGGAATCATTATTATTTGTATTGACCCTCTGATTAGCAAAATCAAATTTCATTCTAACGCTCATTATCGGAAAAATATTTTATAAAT
>CALUSD010000173.1 GCA_944323295.1 uncultured Bacteroidales bacterium
ACCCACGTCTATGACTACTGCTCCGTCAGAAACCATATCGGCAGTGACGAAACGCGGGCGGCCTATGGCTACTACCAAAATATCTGCCTCCCGGGTAATGGACGGCAGGTCCTGCGTACGACTGTGCGCAATCGTCACGGTGGCGTTTTCGTCAAGGAGAAGTTTTGCCACCGGCAGACCTACGATATTGCTCCGCCCTATCACTACGGCCCGTTTCCCCGATATCCGCACGCCGGCAGATTTGAGCATCTTTATGATCCCTTTCGGGGTGCAAGGCAGCGTACACGGCTGTTTCTGCCACAGGGCGGCCACGTTCAAAGGATGGAAGCCGTCCACGTCTTTGGATTTGTCTATGGTCTCTATGACTTTCGCCTCTGAAATATGCTTCGGCAACGGCAGCTGAACCAATATGCCGTCGACTGAATCATCCGCATTGAGCTGCCTTATAAGCTCTAAAAGTTCTTCTTCCGTAATGGTGGCCGGTTTCCTGACGGTAGTATTTTTAATGCCGACGAATTCCGAAGCCTTTGCCTTCCCTGTCACGTAAGAGACGCTGGCAGGGTCGTCTCCGACCAATATTACCACAAGATGAGGTACTCTACCGTATTTTTCAGGGAATGTCGAAACTTCATCCCTCATGTCTGTCTTCAATTTGGAAGACAATTCTTTTCCACTTATGATCATACAGATTGGTTTTTAATGGTTGCCAGCAATCTTCCCGTCCCGAATATAATCGGGTCCTGTATTTTTGAGGTCTTCCCCTGTCCTGCGCTATAAGACACGCCAGCCAATATCTTTGCGGTAGAACAGATTGTCGCATCCGATGCAGTTCACGGCCTTGAGAGCGTGGGCATGCGCAGACTTGAGGTCATCTCCGAAACCGACGACCATCAGTACGCGGCCTCCGGAAGTGACGAATTTGCCGTCTTTCTCAGCCGTGCCCATGTGGTAGATGCGGATATCGCCCAACGCTTCCGCTTCGGCAAGTCCGTCTATGACAAAACCTTTTTTATACGAGCCGGGATAGCCTTTCGATGCCAGGACGAAACCTATGGCAGCCTTGGCCGACCATCTGATTTCCGGCATCGGAGTGCCGTCGACTACCGCTGAGAATATATCGTATATATCCGATTCGAGGCGCGGCAGGACGACTTCCGTTTCAGGGTCGCCGAAACGGCAGTTGAATTCAATCACCTTCACTCCTGCAGGCGTCTTCATCAGCCCTCCGTACAGCACGCCCTTGAAAGGCCGGCCTTTTGCGACCATTCCGGCGGCTACCGGCTTCATGATCTTCTCCATGGAGTATTCGATGTCCTCATCCGTGATAATCGGCACAGGAGAATATGCTCCCATACCGCCCGTGTTCGGCCCCTTGTCGCCCTCGTATGCTCTCTTATGATCCTGAGACACCGTCATCGGCCACACTTTATCTCCATCCACGAAGCACATGAAAGAAAATTCAGGGCCCGTGAGGAATTCCTCTACCACTACCCTGCCCTTCCCGAACTTGTCATCCAAGAGCATGTCTTTCAAGGCCAGCTCTGCCTGAGTCATATTCTCGGCTATCACCACGCCTTTTCCTGCAGCAAGTCCGTCATATTTCAGGACAACAGGGAACGAGCCTTCCCGGACGTATTCATACGCATGGGCATAATCATCGAAAGTCCTGAAAGCGGCAGTCGGAACATTACACTCTGCCATCAGCTGCTTGGCGAAATCCTTGCTCGACTCTATGAGGGCCGCAGCCTTGGTCGGGCCGAAAATCCGCAGTCCGGCAGCATCGAACACATCCACGATACCTGCAGCCAAAGAAACTTCAGGACCGACGACAGTGAGGTCTATTCCATGTGCCAAGGCAAAATCCTTCAATTCATTTACCTGCGTATCCTTGAGCGGGACGCATTCTGCCTGAACGGCAATACCGGCATTGCCCGGGGCACAATAAATTTTCCCCACCTTTTCCGACCGCGACAGCGCATCCACTATTGCATGGCATCTTCCGCCGCCTCCGACTACCAAAACTTTCTTCTTTTCCATATAAAAACTATCTCAGTAAAATCAAATCTTACAAATTTAGCTATTGTTCCCGATTATTCAAACACATCGAAAAATTACAGCCGTAGAAATTACCGTGGTAATTTTTTGATATTTTATAGCAATCAGTCCTTGAGACACCCTATCGGGACGACTTTCACTCCGTCATGACGGGTGTATGCCATATTTCCACCGGTAAGGACTATCAGCAGATCAGGAAGCCGCAGCTGTGCATATCCGTTTTTTTGATTATGAGCATGTATAAGATCTCTCAATTCAACAAGGTGCTCAGCTCCAGCTTCTATGTCCCGACTTCCGAGTTTGCACTCTATCAAGGCATATCTTCCATCCTGAAGATGCAGTACGGCATCCGCTTCCAGATCATATCTGTCATGATAATAAGACAGTTTTCCTCCTAAAGCCTGGGAATAGACTTTCAGGTCCCTCATACACAGACATTCATAAATGAATCCGAACGTCTTCAAGTCTACCGACAAAGCCTCCGGAGACAGGCCGGCTACCGCCACGGCTATGGCAGGATCTATAAAGCACCGTTTATTACCGCTTCTTATGACTGTAGCGGAACGTATCGCAGGATTCCAAGCCGGAATATCCTCTATAACGAAAAGTTTTTCCAATGCCTCAATATAGTCATCAAGCGTTTTTATAGATGTGCCCTCCATTTCGACGGAAACATCTTTCAAGATATTCGTTTTCTTAGCCAGCGTACACAGATTCCTTGCATACGATCTCATAACAAGCCTTGCAAGCACAGGATTTCTTCTGACATTATCCACTCTTGAAATATCTTCATCGCATATAACGTCCACATAATCTTTTGCAATCATCAGTTTTGCCCTGTCGCTCATATTGTGAAGCGAAGCCGGCCATCCCCCACGACAAGCCGCAAAAATCAGCTCTTCGACTGACAGTCCTGATGCAATTCCATCAATATCGGCAGACGGATTATCGAACAATTCCCGAAGAGATACGGTACCATTGGATTCCCGAGACTCATACAAACTCATAGGATACATCGACATCCTCGAAATCCGGCCTGTCCCAGTATGCATGATCTCTGAATTATTTATAACTGTCGACCCTGTCAATATAAACTGACCTTTCATCTGCCGTTCATCCACGGCATTCCTTACAGCATCCCACAATACCGGCGCGACTTGCCACTCATCGATCAGTCGCGGCGTCGGTCCCTTCAAAAGAAGCGAGGGTTTAGTTCTTGCCGTAGCAATATACCCGTCTCGGCTGTCCGGATCCTGCATCTTCAACACACTTTTAGCATGCATCTCTGCAGTAGTGGTTTTTCCACACCATTTAGGACCTTTTATCTGGACAGCTCCAAATGCCTCAAGCCGCAATTCCAATTCTGCATCAGCGATTCTTTTCAGATACTCCATAACTATTTGATATTCCAGAACAAAGTTCTAAAATATTTTCGAACTTTCAAAGTCATTTCCTGTTTTTGAGGCATTTCATTTCCTGTT
>CALUSD010000174.1 GCA_944323295.1 uncultured Bacteroidales bacterium
CTGGGATCCGTCCGGCAGCAAATTCTTCATATCGCGCATGCCGAGATCGCAGCAGTCTCTCGAACTGTACGGAGTGAATGCTTCCGATGGAAGTAAAAACCTTGTTTATGATGAACATGGCAAGACATGGACAGACTGGATATCCGGAGCGGTCTTTACCGGTAAGGGGCTGTATATGGCCCGCTGCCTCGATTCCGACTGGGCGCAGATTTATTTCCTCTCGTATGACGGCAGGGAATTCCGGCAGCTGACAGACGGAGCCTACTGGAATATTTCCATTTTGAAGGTAGATGAAAAAAGAGGAAACGTATTTTTTACCTCCTGGAATGATTCCCGTGTAAGAATGTCCGTATACAAGTCCGGCCGGAAAGGGCCTGATGTCATGCTGACCGACCCGGACCACGATGTCAAATCCGTGGTGTTTTCTCCTGACGGGAAACATTTTGCCGCATCGTATTCGAATTTCGTCACACCGGACAAGGTAGCTGTTTTCGATATCGAGAAGTCGCATTCCAGGGGGCATGTTGTCGCCGACAAGGCCGGCGACAATTTCGATGCAGGGAAATATGCATTGCCCGAAATAATCCGGATGACTACGACCGACGGTTTCGTATTGCCTGCGGCAATAACATATCCGAAGGATTTCGATCCGCAAAAAAAATATCCTGTACATTTCGACATATACGGCGGACCCGATACTCCTGTCGTACGCGACAAATGGAGCGATCCGTCCGACAAGAATCAGTGGTGGGCGCAGAACGGCATCATAGAAGTCATGGCCGACTGCAGGGCCGCAGGACATAACGGCCGGAAAGGTTTGGATATGGTTTATCGCAGACTTACCGTGTACGAGATGCAGGATTTCGTGGAATGGGCGGACTATTTCAAGTCATTGCCGTACGTGGACGGCAGCAGAATCGGCGTGGAGGGCTTTTCTTTCGGAGGCACCATGACTGCCATGCTTGTGATGAGGGCTTCCGACAGTTTTCCTTACGGTATAGCAGGCGGGGGAGTGTATGACTGGGCCCTGTATGACACGCATTATACGGAAAGGTACATGAATACGCCGCAGGACAATCCCGACGGCTACG
Organism: uncultured Bacteroidales bacterium; assembly: GCA_944323295.1. Classification (GTDB taxonomy): domain Bacteria; phylum Bacteroidota; class Bacteroidia; order Bacteroidales; family UBA932; genus Cryptobacteroides. The sequence goes on from CALUSD010000174.1 coordinate 1,092, forward strand.
CCGAGTCCCGGACATTGAACTATGTGGATTCATATCCGGCATCGGCCGCGGACACTTCCTCTGTCCGTCCGGTGTATCTGAAACTTACACACGGAACTGCTGACGACAATGTCCATTTCCAGAATACCCTGCAGCTTGTCGATGCGTTGCACAAGGCCGGCAAGAGTTTCGAACTTATGATATATCCGGACGGCAAACACGGCTACCGCGGCTATCAGGGCGAACATTTTTTGGAGGAAAACCGGGCATTCTGGCTGAAATATCTTTGCCGGTAGATTCTGTCCTGACCTGCGATTATGCGCTCGGTCGTGAACAGAATTCCGATCATAAAAAAAAGCAGCTCCGACCAGCGAGCTGCTTCTTTTTTTTTGAATAGTCACCGACTATTTCTTCTTGTATCTCTCGTAGAATTTGTCTACGCGTCCTGCGGTGTCGACAAGTTTCATCTTGCCCGTGTAGAACGGATGGGAAGTGTTTGAGATTTCGACCTTCACTACCGGATACTCGGTGCCGTTCACATCGAGAGTCTCCTTCGTGTTTGCGCAAGAACGGGTAACGAATACCTCGTCGTTAGACATATCCTTGAAAGCTACAAGACGGTAGTTTTCGGGATGAATTCCTTTTTTCATTTCCTTATAATTTTTAGTTGACTAAAATCAGGGCGCAAAGATAACATTTATTTTCCATTTTCCAATAGTTGGAGAATAAGAAGCTGTTTTGAAATTTTTCTAAAATTCTTTTATGGCTCTTTCCGGTCTGACATTACTTTATCCGGAAAGGCTGTTCGCCGTACAGCGAAAATTTTTTCGCTTTCCTGATCCACTTCTGTTCTTCGACCTTGATATGCTCCCGGGCTTCCGTCCATCCGATCTTGCCGTCAACATATCCCGCGAGAGTATCGTCGGCAAGGTCAGAGTAAAACTCCGGATACAGTTCGAATGCAGAGTATCTTTCCCGGAAATATCTCATCATCTGCAACGTGTGCATGAGAGAATGGTATTCGGCACCCGGCTCCAGAATAATCTGGAAGCCGTGGCATGTCGTTCCGGAGTATTGTCCGGACGACGGAGTGAATGAGCACGGTCTCAGCATCACGTTCTGTTCTGCAGGAAGTCCGTTCCCGATGTCTTGCCTTATGAACGGGGCGCCTATATATTCGTACGGCCGCGGAGTTCCGATACCGGGAGTGACCGACGTACCGGACCACAGGCGGCCGCCGCTGTACATCGCACAGGTGAACAGTCCCGGAATGTCCGTCGCAGGAGCAATGGTCCACGGCATCAGGCGTCTGTTTGCATCGGTCGCTTCCGCAGAAATAATATGCAGAGGGAATCTGGCGCCTGTTTCCGAATAGTACAGATTGGCCAGTTCACCCAATGTAAGGCCATGCCTGTGCGCTACTTTTGGCATATCCGAATTCGCAGGCGGCATCGTTCCTTCCACTACTCTCCCCGCGGGGTTAACATGATCTACTATGTACAGTGACGGAGCCTCATCCATTGCGGCAAGCATCTTCATCATTCTGAAAAGATCCTGCGTGAACGGGAAATATCTTGCTCCGACATCCTGAATCTCAACGACGACCGCATTCAATCCAGCGAGCTGTTCCCGGCTGACTTCTATACGGCTGCCGGCAGGGGAGAGTTCGGAGTTTCCGGGAGAGAATACCGCCCTGAGGTTGCCTCTCTCCCGGAAAATATCCGTCATGTATTTTCCCCGCCCGGTATCCCAGCAGTTCTGGGTACAGAAGCATCCGACGTTTCCGTCGAGCAGAGCCTTGTCCAACTGGTCTTCGAGCGGGGTAGTTCTGAAAGAAAACATTTACAGACTGTTTCTTGTTATCCTTTTATGATTTTTTCCGCAATGGCCTTTATCTCGGAAGCGAGTTTCTCGGCGGATTCCCTGGTAGCGGATTCAGCATAGATCCTGATGATCGGTTCCGTGTTCGACTTGCGGAGATGAACCCATTCTTTCTTGGATTCGAACGAGATTTTCACTCCGTCGATATCGTTTATATCTTCCGAGGCATAGATTTTCTTCATCTCCGACAGAATTTTGTCGATCAAGGACTTGTCGGAAAGGTCTATGCGGTTTTTGGTAATGTAATACTGCGGATAGGTTTTCTGGAGCTCGGAAACTTTCATCTTCCTGTATGCGAGATTGGTCAGGAAGAGCGCTGCGCCTACGATGGCGTCACGACCGTAGTGGAGGGCAGGGTAGATGACGCCGCCGTTGCCTTCGCCGCCTATCAGTGCACCGCATTCTTTCATTTTGGTAGTGACGTTCACTTCGCCGACTGCAGCTGCATAATACTGGCCTCCGTAGTTTTCCGTCACGTCCCGGAGAGCTCTCGACGATGAAAGATTCGATGACGTGGCGAGTTTCTTTCCTCCTTTTTCACGGGAAAGGAGATAGTCGGCCACGCTTACCAATGTGTATTCTTCTCCGAAAGGCTGTCCGTTTTCGCAAATCAGGGCCAGACGGTCAACATCGGGGTCTACGGATACTCCGAGGTCAGCGTGCTCTTTGACTACGGTTTCGCAAAGTTCGGTGAGGTTGGCAGGAAGCGGCTCGGGATTGTGAGCGAAATGTCCTGTCGGTTCGCAATTTACCTTTATGCATTCAACTCCGAGTCTTTCGAACAGTTTCGGCATGATGATGCCACCTACGGAATTCACGGCATCGAGGGCTACCTTGAATCCGGCTTTTTTCACAGCTTCTACATCCACTGCATCGAGCGCCAGTACGGCATCTATGTGAGCGTCAGTGAAATCTTTTTCTACTATGGTGCCGAGTGAGTCTACGTCTGCAAAATCGAAATTCTCGCTGTCGGCGCATTCCAGTATGGCTGCACCTTCGGCGGCGTTCAGAAATTCTCCTTTTTCATTTAGAAGTTTCAGCGCATTCCACTGTTTCGGGTTATGCGAAGCCGTCAGGATGATGCCTCCGTCCGCCTTTTCGAAAATCACCGCCATTTCCGTGGTCGGCGTCGAAGCGAAACCTGCCTTTACGACATCCACTCCGCAGGCTATCAGCGAGCCGCATACGAGCTGCTCAACCATTTCTCCGGAAATCCTGGCGTCTTTTCCTACTACTACCTTGTAGCGTTCGCCTTCCGGTTTCGGTCTGCGTTCTTTCAGTTTGACGCAGTATGCATATGTGAATTTAACGATGTCGACAGGTGTAAGTGCTTCGCCGGGAGTACCGCCTATGGTACCTCTGATTCCGGAAATAGATTTGATAAGTGTCATAGTAATTATGTTTAGTGTGTTTGGATTTGTCAATCCAACAAATTTAGGAAATTCTGTCGGTTTTCGAAAAAAAACCGTAGATTATCGCAAAAGGTTTCTAAATTTGCGGCCCTGAAATTTTAAGATAGTCACGATGAAAGCGCTTTATACCGTCATGCTTCTGATAGCATCGAATGTCTTTATGACCATTGCCTGGTACGGGCACCTGAAACTCCAGGAAATGAAGATTTCCACAGGGTGGCCTCTTATCCTGGTCATTCTGTTTTCATGGGGCATAGCGTTTTTCGAGTATTGCGCCCAGGTGCCGGCCAACAGAATCGGCTTCATCGACAACGGAGGCCCTTTCAATCTGATACAGCTGAAAGTCATTCAGGAAGTGATATCATTGACCGTATTTACGGTCATCGTGACTCTCCTTTTCAAGAATCAGGCTCTTCAATGGAATCATTTCGTGGCCTTTTTTCTGCTTATCCTTGCCGTTTTCTTCGTTTTTCTGAAATAAATTTGGAGATATAAAATTATTGGCATATTTTTGCAGTCCCAAATGAGAAACACGCTCGGCTCGTATAACGGTTAGTACTCAAGATTCTCAATCTTGCAATCGGAGTTCGATTCTCCGGCCGAGTACCGAAAAGCCTCCTAATCAGTCGATTAAGAGGCTTTTCTTTTTATTTTGCCTATCCCCTACGGGGTGGGGTAAGGTAGCGATATCCAATCTCGCTGACGGACTTCCTTGTGTTGAACACATGCTCTCTTTCGCCATTTCCAGGGTTGGATTGATTTTTCAGTAAAATTGGTATAATTGCAGAGGATATGTGTATCACGTTTCGTCTCATGCCGCTGTATCTTTGTGACATGGACGAAAAGAAAGGGAGATACATTGTTGTTTACAAGAATATTAAAGCGGAATAACAGGAATTATAAATACTCGGAATATGAAAAAGATAATTTTAGTATTAACAGTGGTGCTTATAGCATTAAACAATATTACACTTATGGCCCAGAATAAAATAACCCAAACCGCCGGACGCAATGTTCTCGGCGAATTTGCTCCGAAGTTTGCAGAGCTTAACGATGATGTTCTTTTCGGAGAAGCGGTCTGGAACGATTCCACGCTTTCGCTCCATGACCACAGTATGGTGACTATCTCTATCCTTCTCGGCAAGGGCCTGATTGATTCTTCTTTCCGTTCACACCTCGAAATGGGCAAGAAGCACGGCATCACACGCAAGGAAATAGCGGCATTGCTGACACAGGCAGCTTTCTATGCCGGATGGCCAAACGCGTGGGCCGGTTTTCGCGTGGCAAAGGAGGTTTGGGCGGAAGACGATGCAGCGACCGAAAAAGATCGTTTCCAGCAACAGATGATCTTCCCTATCGGCGAACCGAACACTGCATACGCCAAATATTTTATCGGAAACAGTTATTTAGCTCCGATATCCAAAGAACAGATACCGTTCAACAATGTCACTTTCGAGCCGCGCTGTCGCAACAACTGGCACATCCATCACGCCACGAAGGGAGGCGGGCAGATGCTTGTCTGTGTGGCCGGCAGGGGCTGGTATCAGGAAGAAGGCAAGCCTGCCGTACAGATGTTTCCGGGCGATGTCATACATATTCCGGCGAATGTGAAACATTGGCACGGCGCGGCAGCGGACAGCTGGTTTGCACATCTTGCCTTTGAAATTCCGGGAGAAAACGCATCCAACGAATGGCTGGAGCCAGTGACCGACGAAGAATATGACCGCTTGAGAGAATGATTGCAGCACTCGAAAAATTCAGGGATTTTCATGAAAACCGACGATACGCTTTTTTATGGAAAATTTCTATCTTTGAAAATTGCAATTTCAAAAAGATATGGCAGAAAAGCATCGGAATGAAATATCCCGTAGAGAATTTTTCAAGGTGATGGGAGCCGCTGGGGCAGTGACGGCAGGTCTGGCTGCCTGCGGCAATGACAATGTCCGGAATCCGGACAATGATGATGTCCCGGCAGGGCAGATGACCATGCGGACAAATCCGACTACCGGAGACCGGGTCTCGATACTCGGATTCGGAATGATGAGGCTTCCGATGACCGGGGACAAGTCAGGACGAGAGGGGAGGGAAACAGTCGATCAGGAAGCCGTAAACCGCTTGGTGGACCATGCAATGGCTCATGGAGTGAATTATTATGACACTTCTCCCGCATATTGCCAGGGTCTGTCGGAACGAGCTACCGGGATTGCGCTCAGCCGATATCCCCGGGACAGCTATTACGTAGCCACGAAACTTTCGAATTTTTCTCCCGCTTCGCAGACGCGCGAAGGCTCGGTTTCCATGTACAGGAATTCGATGAAGGAACTGCAGGTGGATTATATAGACTATTATCTGCTGCACAGTATCGGCTCCGGCGGGATGAAAAATTTGGAGGACAGATATCTGAATAACGGAATGCTCGATTTCCTGCTGGAAGAGCGCGCGGCAGGACGTATCAGGAATCTCGGCTTTTC
>CALUSD010000175.1 GCA_944323295.1 uncultured Bacteroidales bacterium
AAAAATGCAGATGGAATTCACCGTGAATCTGAACGACATCAGGATATTCCAATGGATAGCCATGATTGTCGCTTCATCGTTGGCCATAGTGATGCTTCTGATAAAGGTTCCGCACACGGAACACGCAAAAAAACTGACACGCGCAAAAAGCACCGTAGCCTTGAGCTATCTCTTTTGCGCGTTCATATTCGGCTACACCCTCATGCATCAGGACATCAGGAACTACGAGATTTTCTCGGCGATGACCATGCTTATAAATGTGGCCTTTTCCACTACTACCATAGCGTTTTCACTTATAAACCTGTTGAGCCACAGGTACGTCGACTACAGCCGGCTGCTGCTGAGCATTTTTCTCGTGTTTTTAGCAAGTATAGGATTAGTCGAACTTTTCTTCAACGGAGAACGGAATCTGTTCAACATCGCGCTCATTGCGGCCATTGCTCTTTTTGCTGCGCTTTGCATTTACTATATCATCATATTCGACAAATGGTACAAACACAGCATCGCCCTACTCGAAAAATATTATGATGAAGATGAGGAGCATAAGCTGAAATGGATAAAATTCTGCTTTATCCTCGCCATGCTCACGGAAATGGTGATCATCATTTATCTGCTCTTTCTCAAGAGCTTCATGTTCGTCTACATAGGTTTCTATATCCTGTTCCTGCTGTATTTCGCCGGCAATTTCATCTCGTTCATAGGGAGCCACAAACTGCTCCTCGACGCGTTCGGACACTGGACCATCAGGACTTCCGGGAAAACAGCGAAAAGGAAACGGAGATCGAAAAAGACCGGTACCGCGACAGGACACGAGCTTCAGGATACCGACGACGAACAGATCGGCAGGCGGCTCGCGCAATGGGTGGAGCTCAAGAAATACAGGGAATACGACAAGGGCCGAGATGAAATCGCATCCGAAATCGGAACTTCAAAGGAAAGGCTTCACTGCTATTTCGTGCAGAAAATAGGCAAGGATTTCCGAACATGGAGAACGGAACTGAGGATCGAGGATGCGAAACAACTGCTTTTGGCCGACAAAAAGGTTTCGACGAACATTATCGGTGAGATGGTCGGTTTCAGCGACCGGTCGAATTTCCACAGACAGTTTACCAAACTTGTGGGATGCTCGCCGAAGCATTGGAGGGACTGCGACGGGAAAATATAGTTGCGAGCCATGTCATCATGAGCCATGTCATCCCGAGCAATATCGAGGGAGCTGCTCATGTTACCACATGTTTTAGAACAGATCTCTCGACTACGCTCGAGATGACAATGAAAGCGACTATGCTCGGGATGACAGTATAGCAGATGTCTTGACTTCGTTCGAGATGTCAAATGGATGATTATTCAGCCTGGTGCGCAGGTCTGAGCAAATCGAGCACGACCTTGACAGGATTGAAGGTTTCAAGAGGGACTTCCACGAAGAGTGTATTCCAGTCGCTCATCGACCCGTTCCACAATCCAGGCAGTTCCAGAGCTTTCAGTTCGCGCCCCTGATAGCTTTTCGAACTGATGAATCCGGCTTCGTTGTCCACATGTTTGAGAAGGTCGAAACTCTGCCCCTTGTAGTCATGCAGGCAGCAAACGATGTCTACCGGATTGAAATGCGTTGCAGCAGCAAGGGCTGCGGCAGCAGAACTGTCGGCCTTGTTGATCTGAGCGCCTTCCAAAATCTGCAGGGACGTAGAGCCGTCTTTTTCAGCGATGATGAACGGTCCTCCGCCAGGCTCTCCCTGATTTTTCACCATTCCGCAGACACGTATAGGCCTGTTGAGTTTTTCCCTGAGTTTCATCACTCTTGTCTTGCAGTCACCGGCATACGGCATTCTGATACACAGTTCATTCAGAAGGAAATTCTCTATGTCATTGCAGAGATTCTGCACCTCGGGGCTCATGTACCTGTCATCATACCTCTGCGTCAGGCTCGGTATATATGGAGGCAAGGCCTGTGACATTCCGTCTCCGGTGACGGCATCCAACTCCCTGAGGTAACCGAAGATTTTATCCCTGAGCTCCACCGCCTTGCCGAGCAGGACTTTTTTATACTTCGCGGTGACCGGAAGAAAACGTTCATTGGCCACATTGTCTATATTCTTTATGGATACGACCTCCTCGGCTATATTGTTCAGATTGTAAATCAAGGCTCCGTGTCCCGCAGGACGAAACAGCAGTTTGCCGTCTTCCGTACGGAATGGCCTGTTCTCCGTATCCACGGCAATGGTGTCGGTCGCCTTGTCCTGATAAGTAAACGTAATATTGTATTTTACACCGTACCTTTTTTCATATTCGTCCCTGACAGCCGCGAAAGCATCTTCGAAAAGCTGTTTATGCTCCGGAGAGATGGTCACGACGATATTGGCGGAGCCATCCGAATTCCTCATATAGTTCTGGGCCTCGACCAAATGCTCTGCAAAGGCCGTTCTGACTTCTCCGTCCGGATATTTGTGGAATTTAAGCACGCCTTTCGGCTTGGAACCGTAATTGAGCCCATCTTCCGTCAAAGTCTTCGAGAGAATCCTCTTGCGCGACTCCGCAGTATCTTCCGGCGTACCGAAGAGTTTTTCGTCATAAAATGCAAAACGGGCTATGTCGGCCACGAATTTTGCCGCAGGAGAATCCGGCGCCACGTCTTCGCCGCCTTTGAGTTTGTCCAAGCCGCTGAAAAGGTCCTTGAACATGCGGGATGCGGCGCCCGATGCCGGAACGAATTTGCATTTTCCCGCAATTTCAGCCTTCTCATAATATTCAGCCGCCTGTGCGGCTTCTTCTTCGTTCAGGACGCATATACCATTGCCCGGCGTAGCCGGAGCAACTATCTTCATCCATGGAAATCCTTTTTTGAACGATTCCACCTGTCCTTCGGCGGTCGCTACGGACGAGCCTCTCGACTCGATTTGTCTGATGTCTTCCTTGTTAAACATGTTTCATAGTTTTGGTTATGGGAGCACGGAGCCCCCGGTTATCAATTATATTGTAGTCAGTCTATGTAAACCTCTCTCCGGTAGCGGTATCCGGAACGCATCTTCTCGAAATCCCCGGGATTCATCCTGAACATGAAATCATCTGTAAATATAGGATAATTATACTGAAAAACCGAGGTTATTTCGCCCTGATTCTTTCCTTTCAGGTCCAGATGGACCGGTGCATGCTCGGTCTCGTCGTATTTCGGATAAAAATCGCATAATGCAGCGATACCGAAATGCTTCGCGACGGCCTGTACCGAAGATGCCGTTCCGTTCAGCTTTCCCTGGTATGAATATCCGGCAATGTGCGGTGTCGCTATATCTACCATCTCCATGAGAGCGAGATTGATGTCCGGCTCATGATTCCACGTATCGATGATGACCGGCCCGAGTTTGGGCATGGCTTCCATCAGAGCGGCTTCATCCACGATTTCTCCCCTTGCGGCATTGATGAAAAAGGCTCCCGGACGCATCATTTCGAAAAAATGCTCGTCGGCCATGTTCCGTGTCGTATCGTCCAAAGGAGTGTGAAGAGTCACTATGTTCGATGCGGAAAGAAGATAATCGAGGGAACAAAAGCCGTCCGGGCCTTCCTTTTCAGCCCTCGGAGGGTCGCATCTCAACACGTCGAATCCGAGATATCGGGCCATGTGTTCCACTTTCCTACCCACATGACCGACCCCTATTATCCCCATGACGGGACGGTCGAGTTTGATGGATTTCCTCGACGCGGTACCGTAAAGGGCGGAAAAGACATACTGCATCACACCTCCGGCATTGCACCCCTGCGCATTATGCACTTCTATGCCGTGTTCACGGCAATAATCGAGGTCTATGTGGTCTGTGCCTATGGTGGCCGTGGCTATCATCGACACGGAAGAACCGCCGAGCAGGCCTTCGTCGCACTTCGTCCTTGTCCTGATGATGACAGCATCAGCATCGCGGACATCGTCCCTGTCTATGAGCAGTCCGTCCTTGTATACGATTTCAGCGTACGGTTCGAAAACTCCTTGTAGAAAAGGAATGTTGCTGTCGGCAACTATTTTGATTTTTCCGTTCATATCGTCATTGAAGTATTATGCTTTTCAGAAAGCCCGTTTTGGGATCGTCCGGCACGAAAAGTTCGTCCCGAGACAGGAGTTCATTGATTTTTCGGACAATTTCGCTGCGTTTCGGATACAGCCTGCTGCGAAGGACGGACGAGGAGAGGGAGCAGTACAGGGTGCCGTTTTTCAAATACCGGGAAACAGTATGGGCTCCGGCCCCGGAAACAGTATCCCATGCATCGAAAATCAGCTGTTCGTTCAGTCCGGAAGCTATTTTCATGCTCCGCACATATTCCTTTATGATCTCGTCCATCGACTGGGCGTTTTTCCGTGAAAGCCTGTTCATATTCCTCATGAATCACAGTTTGGAAAATACCCCGCCGACAGTTTCGTAATAGACACTGTCCTTCGTTATCGAATCCACGATTCCCGACATCCTCACCTTGTTGCTGTCCGTGATGAATATCTGCCCGAATTCATTTCCTGCCACCATCGACAGCAGATTCGAAATACGTGTCATGTCGAGCTTGTCGAAGACATCGTCGAGAAGGAGCATCGGCGCAAAACCGTAGCTGTTCTTCATTATCTCGTACTGTGCGAATTTCAGGGATACCAGAAAAGACTTCTGCTGCCCCTGGGAGCCGCACCTGCGTATGGGATGACCGTCCATCGTAAATACGAAGTCGTCCCGGTGGATTCCCGATGTAGTGTATTTCAGTGCCGAATCCCTGTCGAAATGCCTTTTCAGCAGCGATGACAGGCGTTCCTCTTTCAGATCAGAACGATATTCTATCCCCACAGTTTCCTTTCCGGATGACAATATCCCGTAATATCCGGTGACCGCAGGGATTATGTCTTCCGCAAATTTTTTCCTCTCCTCAAATATCGGGGCTGCGGCGGCTTCCATTTTGGCGTCGATGACTTCCATCAGCGCAGGGTCGTGCACCGTCGATTTCAGCATGGCATTTCTCTGGGCCAGCAGCCTGTTGTACTGCTGGAGAGAATACAGATATTCCCTGTCCATCTGCGAAAGAACGGAATTCACGAATCTGCGCCGTTCTTCTCCTGATTCGCTCACCAAAGAAGTATCGGACGGCGATACGAGCACTACCGGAAGAACTCCGATATGTTCGGAAATTTTCGCATAGGGTTTGTCGTCCCGCCTGAATCTTTTTTCTCCGGTAGACCGGACGTTGGCTGAAAAGCGGCTTTCAAGACCGTTCTGCATCATATATGTTCCGCCGATGGAAAATTCCTCGGCACCGTATCTGAAATTATATCTGTCCGACGAGGCAAAAGCGCTTTTTGTCATGGACAGGTAATATACGGCATCGAGAAGATTGGTCTTTCCTTCTCCGTTGTTTCCGGATATGCAGTTCACATTCGGGGAAAAGAACAATTCCTGGAATTCTATGTTTCTGAAATCGGAGATAACTATTTTTTCAAGTACGGGCATGGCAACAGTCCGGAAGAATCGTTTTTACATCTTTGCAAAGATATTAAATTAAGAATCCGTTTTGAAATTTTTCAATATAAATTTTATAAAAGATTTCTACGGGAAATCCATCGAATTTCAAAATAAGGGCAGTAGAACTATATGACTGAAAAAATTGTGGAATTATACATTTTTTTATAAATTTGCGCCCTGCTTTTGCGGGTGCTGCCGGCCCTGCATGCAGATTTTCAATATATAGATTATTGTTTAATAAATTCGTCGGACAGACGTTAAATCGGACCTGATATGTCAAAAGAAACCAACATTGAGAAAAACACTGCCGTTGCAGAGGCAGTCTCAAAAACCGAAATTTTCTTTTCATCGAACAAAAAAGCCATACTGATAGCCGTTTCGGCAATAATCATAGCCTGTGCAGGCATTTTCCTGTACCACAGGTTCGGTTATATCCCGGCAAGACAGGAAGCCCTCGGACA